>NZ_JBEYHA010000005.1:0-176967 GCF_040635075.1 Nocardiopsis sp. NPDC007018 | reverse complement strand
GCCGTTCCGGCGCCGAGCGTGGAGGTCGCGGACACCGTCGGCGCGGGCGACTCCTTCATGGGGGCCCCGTTCGGTTCCGCCGGACCGGACCGGGCGGGGAGCGCTACCTCACACCCCGCCCGGGCACGTCATCAGCCGGTGAGCTTCTCCAGGATGAGCTCGCGGGCACGACCCGCGTCGGCCTGCCCCCTGGTGGCCTTCATGACGGCGCCGACCAGCGCGCCCGCGGCCGCCACCTTGCCGCCGCGCACCTTGTCGGCCGCGTCGGGGTTGTTCGCGATGGCCTCGTCGACGGCCGCGCCCAGGGCGCCGTCGTCGCTGACGACCTTCAGGCCGCGGGCCTCCACGACCGCGTCGGGCTCGCCCTCACCGGCGAGAACGCCCTCCACGACCTGGCGCGCCAGCTTGTTGGTGAGCGTGCCCTCGGCCACCAGGGCGATGACCCGGGCGACCTGTGCCGGGGTGATCGGCAGGGAGGCCAGCTCCGCCTCCTGCTCGGTGGCGCGGCGGGACAGCTCGTTCAGCCACAGCTTGCGGGCCTCCGCCGAGGGGGCACCCGCCGTGACGGTCGCCTCGACCAGGCCGATGGCGTCGGCGTTGACCAGGTCGCGCAGCTCGGTGTCGGACAGCTCCCACTCGGCCTTGACCCGGGCGCGCTGGGCAGCGGGGAGCTCGGGCAGGGTCGCGCGCAGCTCCTCGATCCACTCCTGCGCCGGGGCGACCGGGACGAGGTCGGGGTCCGGGAAGTAGCGGTAGTCCTGCGCCTCCTCCTTGGAGCGGCCGGAGGTGCTGCGGCCCAGGTGCTCCTGGAAGTGGCGGGTCTCCTGCACGACCCGCTCCCCGGCGTCGAGGACACCGGCCTGGCGCTCGATCTCCGAGCGAACGGCCCGCTCGACCGAGCGCAGGGAGTTGACGTTCTTGGTCTCGCTGCGGGTGCCCCACTCGGCGGCGCCGCGCTCGTTGATGGAGACGTTCACGTCGCAGCGCATGGAGCCCTCCTCCATGCGCACGTCGGAGATGCCGAGGGAGCGGACCAGGTCGCGCAGTTCGGCCGCGTAGGCGCGGGCGACCAGCGGGGCGAGTTCGCCGGTACCGGTGATCGGCCTGGTGACGATCTCCAGCAGCGGGATGCCCGCGCGGTTGTAGTCGACGTTGGAGTGGCTGGCGCCGTGGATACGACCGGTGGAGCCGCCCACGTGGGAGGACTTACCGGTGTCCTCCTCCATGTGGACGCGCTCGATCTCCACACGGAACACGCGCGGACCCTCGGGGGTGTCCACGGTGACGTCGAGGTGCCCGTCCACGCAGATCGGCTCGTCGTACTGGGAGATCTGGTAGTTCTTCGGCATGTCCGGGTAGAAGTAGTTCTTCCGCGCGAACCGGCCCCACGGGGCGATGGAGCAGTTGAGCGCCAGTCCCAGACGGATCGCGCCCTCCACCGCCTTCTCGTTGACCACCGGCAGGGAGCCGGGGAAGGCGAGGCAGACCGGGCACACCTGGGTGTTGGGTTCGGCTCCGAACTCGGTGGGGCAGGGGCAGAACATCTTCGAGGCGGTACCCAGCTCGATGTGGGTCTCCAGGCCGAGCACGGGTTCGTACGTGTTCAGCGCCTGTTCAAAGCTGGGAGTCACCGCGTGGGCCATCGCCGCAAACCCGTTTCAGTAGAGGACATACCTTCCAGGTCAGCCTACCGAGGCTGAGAGGTCCGACGGTCCCGTCCCGTGTGAGGGACGGCCGACCGATGTCACGGCCAGCACACGATTGGGCCGCTGTAGAGACGATCTCCGTCAGTGACGGGTGCCGGACCGTTAGTCTTGATGGCCCAGGTACACGATTCGCCGGCGGGGTCTCGACCCCTCGCCGCCCTTCCCATGGGAGCGCCTGAGCATGTCCGGCATCCTGCTTCGGTGCGCCGCGCTGCTTTCCGCCTCCGCGCTGATCGGCACCCTGTCCGTCCCGCCCGCCTCGGCCGACGACTTCTCCCGCCTCGATCGGGACCCGGTCGCCGGGCTGCCCGTCGTGTTCACTGACGGCGACGAGACCGACACGGCTCTGTTCAGCCTGCGAGTGGCCGACGAGGACTCGGTGCGCGCCTACGCGCTGGTCGCGGACGAGGAGATGCGGCCGCGCACCGCCTACGTCGAGTCGGCGTGGGCGGAGCACCCGGAGTGGACCACCGTCGGAGCGGGAGGCCCGACCCCCGCCAGCCGGGCCAACTGGGTGGTGGGCCACTCGTACCCGAACGTGCCCCTGCCGATCCTGGGAACCGCGTCGGGGGTGCTGTTCCTTGAGGAGCCGCACGCCATCGCGGCCACCCAGGCCGCCCTGTGGAACGTGCTGGGGGGTGAGGAACCGGACCCCGAGGCCAACCACCCGGACGTCCTCACCCTCTACACCCACCTGGTGGAGGGCAGCCTGTCGGCCGGGGACGGCACCACCTCCCGTTCGGTGGAGGTCTCCCCCGCCCAGGTGGAGGCGGTCTCCCCGGAGGAGCCGCTCGGCCCGCTGACCCTCTCCAGCGCGGGAGAGGGCCCGATGCGGCTGTCCCTGCGCGGCGCCCCCGCGTCGTGGCTGGTCGACGCGGGCGGCCAGGAGGTCTCCCAGGCGCACGACGGCGACGAGGTGTTCCTCGACGTGGACCCCTCCGTCCCGGCCGGGGTCGTCACGCTGCACGTGCGCGGGAACGGGGTACCCCTGGAGGAGGGCCGTCTGTTCACCGGCCGCGAGGGGGCCCGGACCCAGCCGCTGATCACCGCGGAGCCGGGCTCCGCGACCAGCACCACCAGCGCGACGTTCACCTGGCGCGGAGAGGAGCCGGGGGAGCGGACCGAGACGCCCGAGCCCGAGGCGGCGGAGCCCGGGGTTCCGCCCGCCCGCGAGCTGCCCCCGTCGGAAGCCGAGGTTTCGGAGAGCCCGACCCCGACCACCCCCGAGGAGGAGCCGGGAACCGGTCTGGCCCTCACCGGCACCTGGGTGTCCGGTCTGTTGGTGATCGCCGGCGCGCTGGTCGTGTCCGGGCTGCTCATCCTGGTCCTGGGCCGTAAACGGCGCGACTGAGCGCCGTGGGCCCGCCTCCGTCTCCGCCGCCGTCGAGCGACGGAAGGGCGCGACCGTCCCCGCCCCGGCAGGAGGGTTCCCCAGCACCCGGGCCCCCGTCACCGGGGCCCCGACCCCCCGAGGGGGACCGGGTTCCGCGACGGCCACCGACCGAGCACCATTTCCGTGAAGCGGCTTGGAAGTGGCGGACCCGATCGCTAGTATCGGGCGGGCCGTCGGCCTTCCCACGGCGCACGCGGCACCCCCCGCGTCGACGAGCCCCGTCCGGCAGGACCGGACCCGGCCCCGAACAGTCATCGCGTCCCTGCCCCGACGCGGTGTGACGCCCACCGGACGCCCCCACCGGCCCCTCCCCATCGTCGAGGGCGCCCGTCCGCGGCGTCCGCGCCCCGCGCGCACGCCCCCAAGGACCTGGGCGCGATCCATCCGGTCACCCCTAGAAGACACCGGGACACAACTTGAGTAACCGCTCCCTCCCCCGCAACGCCCGGCGCGTCGGCCTCGCCGCCACAGCCGCGGCACTCCTCGCCCTCGGCCTGGCCGCCCCAGCGGCCGCCGACGAGGTGGAGACCTACGAAGGCTCCCTCGAAGGCAGGTACACCGGTGACGCCGAGAACGGCCCCACCGTCCGCATGGCCGGCGGCTCCGCCCCGGCCAGCCTCTTCAACCTGGAGCTGACCGACGGCAGCGTCCTCACCACGTACTGCATCGACTTCCGGACGAACATCGTCGGAGGCGCCGAGTACAAGGAGGACGACTGGGCCAACTACCCGGGTGAGGGCTCCTTCGCCCAGCCCGCCAAGGTCCTGTGGATTCTCAAGCACGGCTACCCCCGGGCCGAGGCCGCCGCACTCGGCGAGCTCGCCGGGGTCGAAGGCCTGAGCAACGGCGACGCGCTCGCCGGCACCCAGGCCGCCATCTGGCACTTCAGCAACGACATGGACCTCGGCGAGGGCAACTCCGATGCCGTCGAGAAGGTCTACGCCTACCTCGTCGACAACGCCGAGGACACCGAGCGCGAGCCCGGCGCGGCGCTGAGCGTCACCCCGTCCACGGCCGAGGGCACCACCGGCCAGGTCGTCGGCGAGTTCCTCATCGAGACCAACGCGTCCGAGATCCCCGTCGACCTGACCGCCCCCGAGGGCGTCACTCTGGTCGACGTGGAGTCCGGCGAGGCCGTCACCACCGTCGACGACGGCGACAAGGTCGGTTTCTCGGTGCCCGCCGACGCCGAGGCGGGTGAGGCGTCCTTCAGCCTGGAGGCCACCTCCACCGTCGAGACCGGTCGCCTCTTCCAGGGCAAGGACCCGAAGAAGCCCACCCAGACACTGATCACCGTGGACGGCGAGCCGACCAACGCCACCGCGTCGGCGTCGGCGACCTGGACCAAGGACACGCCCACGGTCCCGCCGACCGACGAGCCCAGCGAGACCCCCTCGCCGAGCCCCAGCCCGAGCCCCAGCCCCACTCCGGAGCCGAGCCCGACCCCCGAGCCGAAGCCGACCCCGCCCGCCGACGACAAGCCGACCCTGCCGGTGACCGGTGGCGCCCTCGCGGGCCTGGTCGCGGCCGGTGTGGCCGCGCTGGGCGCGGGCGGCGCCGCCCTCTACCTGAGCCGCAAGCGCAAGGCGGCCCACGGTGAGGGCACCGACGCCTGAGTGTCGACCCGCTGAGGCCGGTACTCCGGCCAGGCGGCACCGGCGTCCGTGAGGACGGCCGGAGCACCGCAGGGCCAGGAGAGAACCGACCGGGGCCCGTCCACGTGAGACATCACGGGGACGGGCCCTCCGTCTTTTTTGCCGTCGCCGCAGTTCAGGGCGACGGCGGCGAGAATTCCCCGAGTTCGGCTTGGAGGGACCCCGACAGATCGCTAATATCGGACAAGCACAAACCTCTGCTTCTGTGCCTCCGGGCTCTCTCGCAGCCCGAAGCCGCTCCGGCCCCTCCCGGACGCCCCCTCTTCCTCCGTTCGCCGCCGCACGACCCCGGTCCGTGCGGCACGGCACCTCATGACAGGACACGACGTGAAGCACTCCCCCAACCTCCGGACCACCGGTCGCGCGGGTCTCGCGGTCTCCGCCGCGGCGCTGCTGACCTTCGGCCTGGCCGCCCCGGCCGCCGCGGAGCCCGTGGAGACCTACGAGGGCTCCGTGCGCGCCCAGTACGTGGGCAACCACCAGACCGGCGAGACCGTCACCATGAGTACCGGCACGATCGGCACCAACCTCTTCAGGCTCCGCCTGGAGGACGGCAGCGAGCTGATCACCTACTGCATCGACATCGAGACGAACATCCGCTCGAGCGCCTGGTACAAGGAGGACAGCTGGGCCAACTACCCGGGCGAGGGCGCCTTCGCCGAGCCCGGCAAGGTCCACTGGATTCTCCAGCACGGTTACCCGGAGAAGAGCGCCCAGGAGCTGGCCGAGGCCGCCGACGGCGCCAACGCCGCCCGCGTCACCGAGAAGGAGGCCCTGGCCGCCACCCAGGCCGCCATCTGGCACTTCAGCAACGGCGCCACCCTCACGCGCGGCAAGGGCAACGTCAAGGCGATCTACGACTACCTGGTCGACAACGCCGAGGAGCTCCCCCAGGAGCCCGCCCCGACCCTGAGCGTCACCCCGAACAGCGCCACCGGCCAGGCCGGTGAGACCGTCGGCGAGTTCGAGATCTCGACCAACGCCCAGAGCGTCCCGGTCGACCTGACCGTCCCCGACGGCGTCGAGCTGGTCGACATCGCCACCGGCCAGCCGGTCGGCGACACCCTCAGCGACGGCGACAAGGTGGGCTTCTCGGTGCCCGCCGACGCCGACGCCGGCGAGGCGTCCTTCAGCCTGGAGGCCAACGCCACCATCAAGCAGGGCCGTCTGTTCAAGGGCGAGGACCCCGAGAAGGCGACCCAGACCCTGATCACCGCCGAGGACAGCGACGTCACCGTCAACGCCGAGGCCTCCGTCGAGTGGAGCGAGGCCGACACGCCCGCTCCGACGCCCGAGCCGTCCGAGACCCCCTCGCCGAGCCCGAGCCCGACCCCGGAGCCGACCGACGAGCCGTCGCCGAAGCCGAGCCCGTCCGAGAAGCCCAGCGAGGACGACAAGCCCGCCCCCGGCAAGGACGACGAGCCCAAGCTGCCCGTCACCGGTGGCGCGCTGCTCGGCCTCGTGGCCGCCGGTGTGGCCGCCCTGGGCGCCGGTGGCGGCGCCCTGTACCTGAGCCGTAAGCGTCGCAGCGGCAACGGTGCCGACGTGGAGGCCTAACCCCTCAGGTGTCCCGCTTCCCGGGGCCCGCTCCGCGCACCACGCGCGGGGCGGGCCCCTCGTCGTGTTCCACCTGACACGCGCGTCGGGCCCGAAGGTTCACACGCGGTCCCACATGGCTGATACCGGCCATGGCCCGACGGTTCCGTTGTGCGGCGCGCACGCTCCGTGAAATCCTCGGACGACGGACGCACCGCCCCCGCCCTCCTTCACCACCTGAACCGCACCGTTCCCCACGCCACAGGGGGACCACCTCAGGAAGAGAAGTGACGCACGTGTCCCTGCGCCTCCCCCCGCTCCTCGCCGCCGCGACCTCGGTACTCCTGGTGTCCGGACTCACGGCCCCCGCGGCGGCCGACCCCGCCCCCTACCAGGGGTCGGTGCGCGGCCAGTACACGGGCGTCGCCGAGCACGGCCACGCGGTCACCATGCGGGGGGAACCGTTCACCACCACCGCCACCTTCAACGTGCGTCTGGGCGAGGGCGACTCCGGCGGCGACCAGACCCTCACCGCGTACTGCATCGACTTCCGCACCGGGCTCGTCGAGGACGCCCCCTACCGCGAGGACCAGTGGGAGAACTACCCGGGCCAGGGCGACTTCGCCGAACCCGGCCGGGTGAACTGGATCCTGCGCAACTCCTACCCGGTGGTCGACGTCACCGAGTTGGAGGAACGGGCCGGGATGGCCCGCCTCACCGAGTCCGAGGCCCTCACCGCCACCCAGGCGGCCATCTGGCACTTCAGCAACGCCCTCGACCTGGAGCGCGTGGAGCCGAACCCCGAGCTCGACGTCAACGTCAACGCGGGCAACGTGACCCACCTGTACGACCACCTGGTCGACAACGCCGACGTCCTGGCCAACGAACCGACGTCCGCGCTCACCCTCACCCCCGGACGCGACTCCGGGCTCGCCGGTGAGGAGATCGGCGCGTTCACCGTGGAGACCAGCGCCGCCACCATCCCCGTCCGCTTGGAGGCCCCCGACGGCGTGGAACTGGTCGACGCCGAGAGCGGGGAGGTCCTCGACGAGGTCGCCAGCGGCGACACCGTGGCCGTCTCCGTCCCGTCCGACGCACCGGCCGGCGAGGCCGTCCTGGTCCTGGAGACGACGGCGTCCGTGGAGATCGGCCGCCTCTTCAAGGGCGAGGACCCCGACGAGCCCACCCAGACCCTCATCACCGCACAGGACAGCGACATCATCGTCTCGGAGACGGCCGCAGTGGCCTGGGACGCGGCGGGCGGCACACCGCCGCCGCTGGACCCGGAGCCCAGCGCCTCGGCGGACCGGGCCGCAGCCGCACCCGCCCGGGAGGGGCTGGCGCTCACCGGCGGAGCGGTGGCCGCGCTCGTCACCGCCGCACTCGTGGCCCTCGCCGGAGGTGGCGCGGCCCTGTACCTGGCCCGCAGGCGCCGGGCGCACACGCACACCACCGGTACGGAGTAGGCGCGTGGTGCCGTTGAGCCAGCGGCCGGTGACCTGTACTCGGGGCCGCGCGAAGCCGGGAACGCCCGGATGCCGGGGCGCACCGCGTTCGTTCGCGGTCCCCGCCCGCCGCGCCTTGGCTCCGCGCCTAGACTGGTCACCATGTGTGGCATCTCCGTGACCAGGTTCCGTCTCTCCTAGAGGCGGCGGCACCTCCTGATCGAGCCCGTCGCCCGAACACCTCACCCGGGCGGCTCCTCAGTGCTGCCCGGAACACCCCGAGACGACGGAGTTTCCGTGAACACGCACCGCACCCTGTCCGCCGCTCCGCCCGCGCCCGTCGCCGCCCCTCCCACCGTCCTGGCACGACGTGTCGCGCGCCTACGGGAGGTCGCCGAGGCCGACCCCCGCGTGGAGGCGGTCCTGCTCTACGGGTCCTGGTCCACGGGGGAGGCCGACGCCCTCTCCGACCTCGAGGCCTACGTGTACGTCACTGACGACCGGGACGGCCCCGACCTCCTCGGCATCCTCGACGGCCGGGAGTTCGTCTCCCGTGTCGCGCCGGTGCGGATCGCCCACACCAACCTCTTCGGCATCCTGGCCGTGGTCTTCGACGACCTCATGCGCGGAGAGTTCCACTTCGAGCCCGCCGGGACCGCCATCGCGGAGATCGCCTCCTGGAAGGGCATGATCCACTTTCCGGACCCGGAGGCCGCGGTACTGGTGGACCGCACCGGACGGCTCACCGAGGCCGTGCGTCCGCTCCGGGAGTTCGTCGCGCCCGACCCGGTTCCCACCGCCGAACGGCTCGTCGGCGAACTCGCCAACTGGACGCTCATGGCCGCGCACGTGCTGGCCCGCGGCGAGACCGCCCGGGCGCACGCGGCCCTGGCCACGATGGTCTCCCCTCCCCAACTCCAGCTGGTGCGGCTGTTGCGCGGCTCCACCGCGCACTGGCTCACCCCCAGCCGGGCGCTGGAGGCCGACCTGACCGCCGACGACGTGGCCCGGCACACCGGGACCACCGGTCGCGCCGAACCGGAGGAGATGCGTGCCGCGCTGAGGAACAGCTGGGCGTGGAGCCGCGAGCTGTGCGGCGAGGCCGCCGCGCGCTGGGGGGTCGGCGTTCCCGAGGACCTCCACGACGACGTCGCGCGACTGATCGGGTAGCCCGACGCGCACGAACGCCCTCCGGCTGGGCCGGAGGGCGTTCGTCGGGCGTGGCGGGCGCTGCCCGGGGCCGCGTCTAGGAGACCGCGTAGGGGCTGCGCGCGATCAGGGCGCCGTCCCGTTCGGTCAGGGCGCGCTCGACGGCGGCCGCGACCCGGTAGGTACGGTCGTCGGCGAGCGGCGGGGCCATGACCTGGAAGCCGACCGGCAGGCCGTCCTCCGGGGCCAGGCCGCACGGCACCGACAGCGACGCGTTCCCGGCCAGGTTGGACGGGATCGTGCACAGGTCGGCCAGGTACATGGCCATGGGGTCCTCGGCCCGCTCGCCGATCGGGAACGCGGTGGTCGGTGTGGTCGGCGAGACCAGCACGTCCACGTTCTCGAAGGCGGCGTCGAAGTCGCGCTTGATCAGCGTGCGCACCTGCTGGGCGCTGCCGTAGTAGGCGTCGTAGTAGCCGCTGGACAGGGCGTAGGTGCCGAGCATGATCCGGCGCTTGACCTCGGGGCCGAAGCCCTGCGCGCGGGTCAGCGACATGACCTCCTCGGCGCTGCGCGTACCGTCGTCGCCCACCCGCAGGCCGTACCGCATGGCGTCGAAGCGGGCCAGGTTCGAGGAGGCCTCGCTGGGCGCGATGAGGTAGTAGGCGGACAGGGCGGCGTCGAAGCTCGGGCAGGAGACCTCGACGACCTTGGCGCCCAGGGACTCCAGCAGCTCCACGGTCTCGCGGAAGCGCTGGCGCACACCGGGCTGGAAGCCGTCGTTGTCCAGCTCCTTGACGACGCCGACGCGCAGGCCCTCGACGTCACCGAGGCGGGCGGCGTCGACCACCGGCGGCACGGGGGCGTCGATCGAGGTGGAGTCGCGCGGGTCGTGGCCGGAGAAGGCCTCCTGGAGCAGGGCGGCGTCCAGCACGTTGCGCGCGAACGGGCCCGGGGTGTCCAGGGACGAGGCGAAGGCGATCATCCCGTACCGGGAGGAGCCGCCGTAGGTGGGCTTGCCGCCGACCAGACCGCACACGGCGGCGGGCTGGCGGATGGAGCCGCCGGTGTCGGTGCCGGTGGCCAGCGGAGCCTCGAAGGCCGCGACGGCCGCCGAGGAGCCACCGGAGGAACCACCGGGGACGCGGGCGGTGTCCCACGGGTTGCGGGTGATCTGGTAGGCCGAGTTCTCCGTGGAGGAGCCCATGGCGAACTCGTCCATGTTGGTCTTGCCGAGGATGACCAGACCGGCCCCGCGCAGGCGCTCGGTGACGGTGGCGTCGTAGGGGGGCTGCCAGCCCTCCAGGATCTTCGACGCGGCCGTGGTCGGCATGTCCTTGGTGGTGAACACGTCCTTGTGCGCGACCGGCACGCCCGCGAGGGGGCCGAGGTCGGCCCCGGCGGCGCGCCGGGCGTCCACGTCGCGCGCCTGGGAGAGGGCGGTCTCGCGGCGCACGTGCAGGAAGGCGTTGATGTCGCCGTCGACAGCCTCGATGCGGTCGAGGTAGGCGGTGGCGGCCTCCACGGCGGAGACCTCACCGGCCTTGACGGCGGCGCCGAGTTCGGCGGCGGTGAGCCCGATGACGTCGCTCATCTACTCTTCCTCCCCAAGGATGCGCGGCACCCGGAAGCGCTGGTCCTCCACCGCGGGGGCACCGGCCAGGGCCTGCTCGGGGGTGAGGCCGGTCCGGGCCTCGTCGGGGCGGTAGACGTTGGTCAGCGGCAGGGCGTGCGAGCTCGGCGGGATGTCGCCCTGGGCGACCTCCTGCACCTTGGCCACGGCGGTGAGGATGTCACCGAGCTGGGCGGCGAGCGTGTCGAGCTCGCTCTCGTCGAGCGCCAGCCGCGACAACCGGGCGAGGTGCGCGACCTCATCACGGGTGATGGCGGTCATCAGGTGAGAACCGTTTCTTCGGCGGACGGGTGATCAGGACAATCCTATGGTCCCGCCGCCGGTCCCGGTGCCGCTCCCTCGACCGGGACCCCCGCACCGGCGCGACCACCGGTCGGGCGGGATCGGGCCAGCGCCCCCCGGCCTACTGGACGGGCGTTCCGGTCTCGTGGGCGGCCACCCAGGTGAGAACGTCGCGGGCGGCCATCGGGCTGGCGAAGTAGTGCCCCTGCGCGGAGTGGCAGCCGGTCTCGCGGGCGGCCTCGGCCAGCTCACCGGACTGGACCCCCTCGGCGACCGCGCGCATCCCCAGCGCCCGCACCAGGGCGATCGCCCCGCGCACCACCGTGTGGCCGCTGGCGGTGCCGTCGACCAGGCGGGCGGTGAACGACTCGTGGATCTTCACCTCGTCCAGCGGCAGACCCGCCAGCTGGGCGAGGGTGAAGTGTCCGGTACCGAAGTCGTCGAGGACCAGACCCACCCCCAGCGCGCGCAGCCGTCCGACCGCCGCGGTGGCCGCCTCGGGGTCCTCGATGAGGGTGCGCTCGCTGATCTCCAGGACCAGCTGGTTCGGCGGGACCCCGTGTTCGCGCAGGGCGGCCGCGACCGCCTCGGGCAGGTCGGGGTCCAGCAGCTCGCGCACGCCCAGGTTGACCGCCACGGGCAGGTACAGCCCCTGGGCGCGCCACACGGCCGCCCGGGCCAGGGTGATGTCGAGGACCTGTCCGGTGAAGGCCCGGAACAGGTTGGAGTGCTCGACCACCGGCATGAACTCGTCCGGGGTGAGCAGTCCGCGTACCGGATGCCGCCAGCGGGCCAGTGCCTCCAGGCCCACGGGCCGGTCGTCGGCCAGGCTCACCTTGGGCTGGTAGTGCATCTCCAGGGCGCCCTCGGCGAGACCGCGGCGCAGTTCGCTGTACATGCTCAGCCGGGCGGTGGAGTTGCGGTCCTTGCCCGGGTCGTAGCACTCCACCCCCGTACGGTCGGCCTTGGCGACGTACATCGCGACGTCGGCGCGTTGCATGAGGAGCTCGAAGTCGGGGGCGTCGTCCGGGTACAGGGCGATGCCGGTGCTCACCTGGAGGTCGAAGTCCATGCCCTCGAGGCGCACCGGTTCGGCCAGCGCCCCCTTGAGACGCAGCGCCACCTCGCGCGCGGTGTCGGCGTCGCGCACCTGCGGGAGCAGGATGGCGAACTCGTCGCCTCCCAGGCGGGCCACCAGGTCGCTCGGTCGGACGCTGTGGATGAGCCGCCGGGACAGGGTCTGGAGGAGGCGGTCGCCGGTCGGATGGCCGAGGGTGTCGTTGACCTCCTTGAACCGGTCCAGGTCGAGCAGCAGCAGGCCGACCCTGCGGCCGCGCTGGTGGGCCTGGTCGATCTCCCGCCGGGCGCGCACGGTGAGGAGCTTGCGGTTAGCCAGGCCGGTGAGTTCGTCGTGGTTGGCCTGGTGGTCACGTTTCACCAGCAGCAACGCGCTCGTGTAGAGGGCCCCGAGGGAGAAGGCGAACAACGGCACGTAGAGCACCGAGTGGGTCATCGCGATGACGATGAGCGGCGAGAGGCTGAGCAGGACCGCGTTGACGTACACCTGCTGTCCCAGGCCCTTGAACATCACCTGGCGCATGGGGACGCGCTCGTGCATGGCCACGGCGCACAGCACGAGGACCCGGTTGACGACGAACGACGCGGTTCCGGCCAGGGCCACCCCCACCAACTCTCCTCCGGCGGGTACCCACGGGGTCGTGACGATCTCGGGCAGCGTGAGACGCAGGACGGCGTCGGCCACCCCCAGCGAGAGGACGTACTGGGCGGCGTTGAAGGCGGTGCGGTGGGGAGCGTGGCGGCGCGCCACCCCGGCGACGACGGTGGCGACGCACTGGAGGAGGGCGGCCACGGGCAGACCGTAGAAGATGACCAGCGCGAACGTGAAGGGCAGCGAGGTGGGCGCCCCGCTGCCGGGGGCCTGCCCCGGCATGGCGATGGGCCGGAGCTCACCGAGGATCACCATGCACAGCATCACCCAGACCAGCGGTTCCCTGGCCAGGTTGACGAGCTGCTCCAGGCCCAGTTCGACGCTGGACACGCCGAGCAGCGCCGCGCCCGCGACGGTGGACGCCGCCATGTAGAGCCAGAGCGGCGTCCCGACCCGCGGACCGATGTCCCGGGTGCTGATGGGGTCCTTCATCGGCGTCCTCGTGACTCAAGACCGTCATCCCGAATAGGGCTCTGTCCGTATCCGGTGGTGTTGTCGCACAGCTTACGGGGTTTCGTCACCAACTGTCGCACCACGTGAACTATCCGTGAAACGAATCGTCCGGGAGTAGGGGTCGGGGCCCGCGCGGGGCCCGCCCCGTACGGGCCCCGGGAGGCGCCCCCGTCCGTGACCGGGGCCGGGCGCCGCACCCCGCCCCGGTCGCGCCCCTAGGATTCCGGGGCCTCTTCGACGGGGTTCAGGCGCAGCCCCTCCGCGGCTTCGGGACCGGACTCCAGCAGCACCCTGAACCCGGCCTCGTCGAGCACCGGGACACCGAGCTTCACGGCCTTGTCGTACTTGGAACCGGGGGCGTCCCCCACCACCACGAACCCGGTCTTCTTCGACACGGAGGAGGTCGCGCGGCCACCGTTCTCGGCCACGGCCTCCTTGGCCCCGTCCCTGGTGAACCCCTCCAGGGAGCCGGTGACCACGACCGTCACGCCCTCCAGCACCCGGGAACCCGGCTCCTGGCCCTCGTCCTCCATACGCACACCGGCGGCCGCCCACTTCCGGACGATCTCGGCGTGCCAGTCGACGGCGAACCACTCGTGGATGGAGCGGGCGATGGTCGGACCCACCCCGTCCACCGACGCCAGTTCCTCCTCGGAGGCGGCGCGGATCGCGTCCATGGACCGGAAGTGGCGGGCCAGGTCCTCGGCGGCGCGCGGACCGACGTGCCGGATGGACAGGGAGACCAGCACCCGCCACAGCGGCTTGTCCTTGGCCTCCTCCAGCTGCTCGAACAGCTTCTCGACGGTCTTCTTCGGCTCGCCCCGCATGTTGGCGAAGAACGAGACCACCTTGGGTTCGCCGGTCCTGGGGTCGGTCTTGGGCTCGGTGGTGTCCGGGTCCAGGACGTGCGTGCGGATCGGCAGCAACTGCTCGACGGTGAGGTCGAACAGGTCGCCCTCGTCCCTGAGGGCGGGCTCGGCGGGCTCCAGCGGCTGTGTGAGGGCGGTGGCGGCGACGTACCCGAGCGCCTCGATGTCCAACGCCTTGCGCCCGGCGATGAACGCGACACGCTCGCGCAGCTGCCCCGGGCAGGACCGGGCGTTGGGGCAGCGCAGGTCGACGTCGCCCTCCTTCTGCTGTCCCAGTTCGGTGCCGCACTCGGGGCAGTGCTCGGGCATCACGAACGCGCGCTCGGTACCGTCGCGCCGGTCCGTCACCGGGCCGACGATCTCCGGGATGACGTCGCCCGCCTTGCGCAGCACGACGGTGTCGCCGATGAGCACGCCCTTGCGGGCGACCTCCTGGGCGTTGTGCAGGGTGGCGAACTCGACCTCGGAACCGGCCACCACGACCGGCTCCATCACCCCGTAGGGGGTGACGCGCCCGGTGCGGCCCACACCCACCTTGATGTCCACCAGCCGGGTGGTGACCTCCTCCGGCGGGTACTTGTAGGCGATCGCCCACCGGGGCGCGCGGCTGGTGGAGCCCAGCCGCCGCTGGAGGGAGATGTCGTCCACCTTGACCACGATGCCGTCGATCTCGTAGGCGGGGTCGTGCCGGTGCTCCTGGTAGTACGCGACGTACTCGCGCACCTCGTCCATGGTGGCCACGACGCGGTACCGGTCGCTGAGCGGCAGCCCCCACTCGCCGAGCAGGGTGTAGGCCTGCGACTGGCTGGTGAAGACGGTGTCCTCGGACCCGGCGGCGGGCGTGTGGGCGCCGACGCCGTGCACGATCATCGACAGCGGCCGCGTGGCGGTCACCCGGGGGTCCTTCTGGCGGAGCGAACCGGCGGCGGCGTTGCGCGGGTTGGCGAAGGGAGCGTGGCTGCCGTCGGCGGCGATGCGCTGGTTGAGCCTCTCGAAGTCCTCCACCGGCAGGAAGACCTCGCCCCGCACCTCCAGCAGTTCGGGGGCGGGGCGGACGCTCTCGTCGAGCTGCTCGGGGACCACCCCGATGGTGCGGACGTTGAGCGTGATGTCCTCGCCGACGCGGCCGTCGCCCCGGGTGGCGGCCCGGACCAGGCGTCCCCGTTCGTAGACGAGGTCGACCGCCAGGCCGTCGATCTTGAGTTCGCACAGGTAGGCGTCGACCGGTACCTCTGCGGAGGCGCGGTCGGCCCAGGCGGTGAGCTCCTCCGCGTCGAAGGCGTTGCCCAGGCTCTCCATGCGGACGAGGTGTTCCACCTCCGCGAAGTCGACGCTGATGGGCGCGCCGACCTTCTGGGTGGGCGAGTCCTGGCTGACCAGGATCGGGAAGCGGTCCTCGATACCGCGCAGTTCGAGCATGAGCCGGTCGTACTCGGCGTCGGAGACGATCGGGGAGCCCAGGTAGTACCGATAGCTGTGGTCGTCCAGCTCACGGCACAGCTCGGCGTGGCGGGCGCGTACCTCGTCGGGGACGGTGGTGTTGTCGGGCGCGCTCACTGCTGCCTTTCTTGTCGCTCTCACGGGGCCGGATCGGGGGGACGGGACGGCGGCCTTCTCGGGGGTGGTGCGGGCGCGTGGTCGGCCGGACCCGGCGCGGGGCCGGAGACCCCGCGGACGCTACCTGCGGGGTTCGTCCCGCAGGACCCGGGCGCCGCTCCGGGCCGCTTCCAGGGCGGCCCTGGCGTGCCGGGGGGAGGCCCCCGCCAGACCACAGGTGGGCGTGGTGACGACCACCCGGGACAGCAGGTCAGGGCTGAATCCCAGCCGGTTCCACAGCTCTCTTACGGGGTCGACGATAGCCGCCGGGTCCGACATTGCGGTGGACCCGCCAAGGGCGGTCGTGGCGACGCCGGGAGCGGCTTCGAAGGTCCGGGAGGCCGCGGTCGCGGGCGGGTCCGTCGAGGGGACGACGCCGAGCAGGAGTCCGACCCCCGCCTCCACCGCGTCACCGATCATGTCGTCGTGCGCCCGTCCGAGCAGGCGCGCGTTCAGGCTCAGGGCACGGGCCCCGCTGCGGCGCAGGAGGTCGACCGGCACCCCGGCCGCGCAGCAGTGCGCCACCGGAACGGCGCCCGCGTCGGCGATCGCGGCGAAGAGGGTGCGCAGGACCCCTTCGACGCGGACCCGGTCCACGGCGGGCAGGACACCGAGGCCGCTGGCGGTGGGCAGGACGCCGAGGAGCACCGAGGGCAGGGAGGGCTCGTCGACCTGGACGAGCACCCGGGCCCCGGGCACGCGTCGGCGCACGTCGGCTATGTGGGCGAGGACGCCCTCCAGGTGGGACTCGGCGAGGTCGCGGCGGGCGCCGGGGTCGGAGACCACGCGTTGGCCGTTGCGGAGCTCGATCGCGGCGGCCAGGGTCCAGGGCCCGGCGACCTGGATCTTGAGCGGGCCCTCGTAGGCATGGAGGTGCTCGGTGAGCGCGTCCAGGTCGTAGGAGAGGAAGCTGCCCGCGCGGGCGAGGTCGCGGCCGGGGGTGTCCACGACCCGCCACCCGGTGGGCTGGACCTCGACGGGGAGGTCGACGAGGAGGCCCGCGGCGCGGCCGATCATGTCGGCCCCGGCTCCCCGTGCGGGAAGCTCGGGCAGGTGCGGGAGGTCGGGGAGTTCGCCCACGATGGTCCGCATGGCCTCGTCTGGGTCCTCTCCCGGCCAGGAACCCACTCCGGTGGCGGACGCGGCGGGCCAGGGCTGGGGCTGGTGTTGACTCACGTTGCCCAAGGTTAGGGCAACCGGGACCGTGCGGCCCGGTCGCGGGGTCAGGGGGTGCTCAGGACCAGTTCCCCCCGGGTGGTCTCCAGGGCACAGAAGGTGAGGTTGTCGATGAGTTCCGTGGCGCCCAGGCCCTCCAGTTCGGTGCGGCCGTGCGAGGTGGCCACGGCCAGCACCGCGGCGCCGCTGGCCAGACCCGCGCGGATTCCGGCGGGGGCGTCCTCGACGACCAGGCACCGCGCGGGGTCGAAGCCGAGCGCGGCCGCGGCCCTCAGGTAGCCCTGGGGGTGGGGTTTGCCCTTGGTGACGTCGTCGGCGGTGACGAGTACTTCGGGGACGGGCAGCCCGGCGGCCTCCAGACGGGTGCGCATGAGCCGGCGGGAGCCGGAGGTGACGGCGGCCCAGCGGCGGGAGGGCAGGGCGGTCAACAGCTCACGGGTGGCGGGCAGGGCGGTCACGCCGTCGAGGTCCGCCAGTTCCAGTTCCTCGAGTTCGGCGGCGGCCTCGGCCACCTGCTCTTCGGGGAGGAACAGGGCGATGGTGTCCTCCGAACGTCTGCCGTGGGAGACCGCGAGGATCTCGTCCGAGTCGATGCCGTGGGCCTCGCCCCACAGGCGCCAGGTCCGTTCGACCGCTCCGGTGGAGTCCACGAGTGTGCCGTCGATGTCGAAGAGGACGGCGTCTACGGAGATACGCATGACCCCACGCTAGAGGGCGCGGGAACGGGGTCGGTTCAGACGCGGCGGGCGTCCGCCGCGCCTGAGTCGGCGCCCTCGCCGACGGGGCCCGGCCCGGCGTCCCCCGATCCGGGCTCGGGGCGGCCGCGGCGTGCCAGGCGCGCCCGCGCCACCAGCGCGGCCACCGCGACGGCGGCGGCCACGACGACGCCCACCGCCGTCCACGGCGACTTGAGGAACAGCTCCATCCAGGTGCCGACCAGTCCGGCGATCACCACGCCCCACAGGCCCGCCCAGGCGAGCCCGCCCACGAACACGGCCGCGAAGTAGCGGGGGAAGCGCATGCGCACGGCACCGGCGGAGAGGTTGATCGCCGTCTGCATGCCCACGGTGAAGAAACTGAGGGTCACCACGGGCGCGCCGTAGCGGTCGATGCGCCGTTTGGCGGCGTCCAGCTTGGGGCCGAGCCGTCGTCCCAGGCGGCTGCGGGCGACCCCGGCGCCCAGTCCGCGGCCGATCCAGTAGGTCGCGGGAGCGCGCAGGAGGATCACCACGAGCAGGGTGCAGTAGATGACCCAGAAGGGCTGACCCTCGAGAAACGCGAACTGCGGCATGGACCGGACCCCTTCAACACCGTGACCCCACAACTTTGCATTGCCTTACCTAACTTCAGCAAGGGTCACCGGCGAGAAAACGAGTGTTCTATGTCCTTGTGTGACGTTTGCGCACGCTGCCGACGCCCCTCCGTCACGCCGACGCGGCCCCCGCCTCCTCGGAGTCCGTCGAGCGCGCGGTCGACCGGATCGTCGCCGAGCCCAGCACCGTGTCGCCGTCGTAGACCACCACGGCCTGCCCCGCCGCCACGCCCCGGGCCGGCTCGGCCAACCGGACCACCAGCTCCGGACCGTCACCGGTCTCGCGCTGCACGACCGTGGCCGGGTACACCTCGCCGTGCGCCCGCAGCTGGACGTGGCACTCGGTGGGATCGGTCAGCGGGCCGCCACCGCTCCAGACCGGCCGCGTCCCGACGATCTCGTCCACCCGCAGCGCCTCGCGCGGGCCCACGGTCACCGTGTTGTTCACCGGTTCGATGGAGAGCACGTAGCGCGGGTTCGGCGCGCCGCCCAGTCCCAGGCCCTTGCGCTGGCCGATCGTGAACGCGTGCGACCCCTTGTGGGTGCCCACCACGTTGCCGTCCTCGTCCTGGATCGGCCCCGGCCTCTCCCCCAACCGACGGTTGAGGAACCCCGCGGTGTCACCGTCGGCGATGAAGCAGATGTCGTGGCTGTCGGGCTTGTCCGCCACCGACAGGCCGCGGCGCTCGGCCTCGGCCCGCACCTCCTCCTTGGTGCAGTCCCCCAGCGGGAACATCGCGTGGCCGAGCTGCTCGGCGTCGAGCACGCCCAGCACGTACGACTGGTCCTTGCCCTCGTCGACGCTGCGCACCAGGCGACCGTCGACCTTGCGGACGTGGTGCCCGGTCGCGACGGCGTCGAAGCCCAGCGCCACGGCGCGGTCCAGCACCGCCTCGAACTTGATCTTCTCGTTGCACCGCAGGCACGGGTTCGGGGTGTTGCCCGCCTCGTACTCGGCGACGAAGTCCTGGACCACCTCGCGGTCGAACTCCTCCGACATGTCCCACACGTAGAAGGGGATGCCGATGACGTCCGCCGCGCGGCGGGCGTCGTGGGAGTCCTCCACGGTGCAGCAGCCCCGGGCGCCGGTGCGGTAGGACTGTGGGTTCTTGGAGAGGGCCAGGTGGACGCCGGTGACGTCGTATCCCGCCTCGGCCACGCGGGCCGCGGCTACCGCGGAATCGACCCCGCCGGACATGGCGGCCAGTACACGCAAAGTCATAACGCCCTCCAGCCTATGCGCCCCTCGGAGGAGGGCGCCACGCACGAGGCGTCCGGGCGGCGCGCTCCGGGACTCGCCCCGGCCCGGGGCGGGGCGAGGGTGGTGGTCCGGTTCTGCGAAAATCATGGGCATGGCTCTGTTCCGTCGTCGCCGCTCCGCCGACTCCACCGACTCCACCGCCTCCACGGCCGCCGTCACGGCCTTCTGGGACGCCTGGCCCACCGTGCGCTCGCCACTGGCCGAGTCCGTCGAGTCCGACACCCCGGTCTCCGCCGAGGTGTCCGAGCGGGTCTCCGCACTGGTCAAGGCGGTCCACCCGGACCTGGACTGGGAGGTGGGCCGCGCGCCCCAGCCCCAGGGAGGGCTGGAGGACCTCGACCTGTCCGCCGACGTCGACCCCGCCAAGCTCCTGGAACAACTCGCCGCGCTGGACGACCCCTCCAAGCTCACCGACGCCCCCTCCTACGCGCTGACCCTGCGCCCGGGCGCCTCCGAGGAGGCGCGCATCCAGTCCGAGCGCTGGTCCCGATCGGCCCCCGGGGACTCCGAGTGGCGGTTCCAGCCGGTCCGCCCCGCCGACCACGACCGGCTCGGCACCACGGTGCGCTGGGACGACCACGAGCTGGACCTGTCCCACGTGTCCGTGTCCATGCGGGTCAACCAGGGCACCGGCCGGATCGAGGTGGGCGTCTACCACCCCGACAACATGTTCCTGTCGGGCGAGACCCGCCAGGCCGTCGCCGAACACGTCGCGCTGCTGGCCCTGGGCGAGGACCAGTACGTGCGCTGGGTCGGCGCGGTGACGTCGCTGGACGAGCGGCCGATGGACCCGCTGCCGCCGACCTCCATGCCCTCCGTCGCCAAGCAGATGGGCGACCTCCTCGGCGGGACCGACGGCTGGCTGACCCTCCACGGCAGGCTCCCCCTCCAGGGGCCGATCGAGGTCCAGCTCCGCCACCCCGTCACCCGCCGGGACTTCCCCGCGCTGTCCCTCTTCGTCCAGGTCCTGGTGCCGTACGCGGACGCCGACGCCGACCGGCTGCCGCAGGAGACCTCCGTGGTGTCGCTGGCCGACCTGGAGGCCCGGTTGTCCGGCCTGCTCGGTGAGAACGGCGCCCTGTTCATGCAGCAGACCGTGGCCGGGCAGCGGATGTACATCTACTACCTGGACCCGGACTCCGGCGTGCTGCCCGAGTTCGAGAACCTCCTCATGGACTGGCCCGAGGGCAAGGTGCAGCTGCGCACCCAGCTGGACCCCCGGTGGCAGCAGTTCCACCAGGCCAGGCGTCCGTACGTACGCAAACTGGGACACTGACGGCGATCGGGGCCGGGCCGGGTACCGGCCTCGGCCCCGACGTCTGGCGCCCGAGCGAAAACAGGCGTAACGTGGCGTCCCCGCGCAGGAGGATGGTTCGGGTCTGATGGACGGCGTGCTCACGCGAACGGCCACGGGCCGGCCCCGGGTCGCCGCGGTCGGCGCGCTCCTCTCCGTGTGCCTGGTGGGCGCACCTCTGATGTCGTTGTTCCCCGGCGCCGTGTGGAACCTGGCGCTGAGCCTGGACACCGGCCGACCGGAACTGGCCACCCTGCTGGTCACCCCGGTGGCGGTCGGCGGCACGGTGCTGATGGTCCTGTTCGTCGCGGCCGTGCTCGGGCTCGCCGGGATGCCCCAACCCACCCCGTGCGCCTGTCTGGTGGCCGGGACCTCGCTGGCCACGCCGCTGGTGATGGCGCTGCAGTCTCCCGTGTTCCGACCCGTGCCCGGCGACGCCCCAGCGAACGCCATGGCGGTGAGTGCCGTCGTGGCCACCTCGGCGCTGGTCGCGTGCGCGGTGTTCGGCCGGGGGCGGGACCACGGCGGCGTCCTCCCCGGTGTGGCCGTGGCCGCCGCAGGACTGATGATGCTGCCGCTGGCCGCCGAACACACCCGCGACCGGTCCACCGAACAGCGCTCGATCAGTCAGATCCACGGGTTCGGGCACACGATCGCGGTCCTGGACCACCCCCGGTGGGACCCGGTCCGGGTCCACGAGGTGCACGGCGGTCTGCGCATGACCTACGTGGCCGAGGACGCGGACGGCTCCCCCTCGGCGGTGCCCGAGCGTGGGGTGCCGCCCCACGACGTCGACACGGAGCCGCCCCGCGAGGCGCCGACCGCCGAGGACTCGCCGGCGGTCGGAGCGGTCTCGGCGGGCCCGGGGGTGGGGGCGGACCGGAGCGGGGAGAGCTGGCCCCGCGCGCTGCACGTGCTGAGCTGGACCTCGGAACAGAGCGCGGAGGGACCGCGCAGCGGATGCGGATACCCCGGGGTGGAGTGCACCGAACGGGACGAGATGGTGGTGGTGCACCGTGGCATCGACAGTCGGTGCGGACCGCGCCTGAGCGAGGTGCGCGTCCGCCTCGACGACGGGTCGGTGGCGAGTGTGCACCCCAGCAGCGCGGTCGCACCGGAGGTGCTGTTCGCCGTGGCCCGCACGCTGCGCGCCGAGAACGACGGCGAGCGCTCCGCCCTCGTCGAGGAGGTCCTCCGGGGCTAGCTCGGAGCCCGCGGGAGGCGAGGCCCGCGGAGCCCGGGGGAGGCGACGTCCGCCGGGCCCGACGGCAGACAGCTCCGGCGGCGCACACGGCGGTGGCTACTTCCGGACCGGCCGGGCGGAGGGGCCCGGGGCGGGCGGAGGCCGCCACGCACCGGCTACTACCCTGGTCCGACACGGTTCCCGAACGCTGACAGGACCCGATGACACCCCCCGCAACCCCGGCAGGACCCGACCAGAGCCGCGGGACCGCGCCGTCCGCGCCCGCCGGAGCCGCGGCCCGCTACGCGCGGGCCAACTGCGGTCCCGAGGCGCACCGCTGGCAGACCTTCCCCGACGCCACCGTGGTCCTGGCCCTGGCCCGCACCTTCACCTCCGCGGTCCGGGTCCTGGAGGCCCTCGCGGTCTTCCGAGGCGACACCCGGGTACGCGTGCTGTTCGCCTTCGACGGCACGTCCGCGTTCAACGCCGGGACCGAGGCACTGCTGGAAGGGGTCGAGGCCGGGCTCATCCCCTGGAGCGAGCGGCTGTCGGTGGAGCCGGGCCTGGTGGTGACCGCGACCGAGAACGCCGACCTCGACTCCTTCGCCTGCCCCGTCGTGGTGCTGCCGCACGGCATCGGATTCCAGAAGTACGTGCCGGACCACCGCACGCGCGAGGTGCGGCTGTCGGGCGTGCCCCGGCCCGAGTTCCACCACGCCGACAACATCCACCTCGTCCTGTCCCACCCGGCCCAGCGGGAACAGCTGCGCGCGGCCCGCGTCCCCCTGGCCGAGCACGCCCAGGTGGTGGGCGACCCGGCCCACGACCGGCTCGTGTCGGGCGCGCGGCTGCGCGACCACTACCGCTCACACCTGGGGGTGGGGCCCGACCAGCGTCTGGTGGTCGCGACCTCCACGTGGGGGCCGGGCGGGCTGCTCGGCAGCCGCCCCCGCCTACCCGGGGCCCTGCTCGGCGCACTCCCCCACGACGGCTACCGTGTCGCGGCCGTGGTGCACCCCAACGTGTGGTTCGCGCACAGCCCGTGGCAGGTGCGGCACATGCTCGCCGACGCCTTGGACGCCGGACTGCTGCTCATGCCCCCAGAGGCCGGCTGGGGCGCCGCCCTGGTCTCGGCGGACTGCGTGATCGGCGACCACGGCAGCGTCACCCTGTACGGGGCGGCCCTCGACCACCCGGTGCTCCTGGGCGCCCTGGGCGAGGAGTCGGTGCCCGGAACGGCCGTGTCCGAACTGGTCAGGACCGCCCCCTGGCTGGGCGGTGAGGGGTTGCGCGCCCAGGTCGAACGGGCCATCGACACACACGTGCCGGGGCGGCACCGCAGGGCCGTCGACCTCGCCTTCGCCCACAAGGGCCAGGGCGGGCACCGGCTCACGTCACTGCTGTACCGGTTGTTGGAACTGGACCCGCCCGAGGGCGCGGACGTCGACGGGACCGGGCGGGCGCTACCGGTCCCCGAACCGGACCCGTCGGGCCACCCGCCCCGCGCCTTCGAGGTGCACGGGACCGTGGAGGGCTCCGACGAGGTCGTGATCGAGCGCTTTCCCGCCGCGACGCGGGCGGTCCCGAGCCCGCCGAGGGGTGGTATCCGCCACCTGGCCGTCTACGAGACGGAGCGGCGCCACGGCCTGGTCAGCGCGGCCTCCGTGATCTGCCGCGCCTCGGACGGCGGGCGGGACGAGGGATGGCTGGAACGGGCCCTGGAGCGACACGCGGGCGCCTTCGCCAGCGCCGCGCCCGTGTCGGGGGGAACCCTGGTACTGCTACGGGACGGACGCCGCTTCCTGGTGCGCACCGACCCCGAGACGGAGCCGGTACTGGCGGCCGCCGTGCTGTACACGGCGTTGCGTGCCCGAGTGCGGATCGACGGTCCCGACACCGGCCTCAAGGTACGCAGCGGAGCGCGCCGCTGGGCCTGCGTGCTCACCCCCGTCGAAGGTGCGCCGCCGGACCGGGGCGCGCGTCCCTGAACCGGCTCCGGGCGCGGGGCGGCGAGCGGTCGCGGAACCGGCTCCACGGCCGTCCCGTGGCCGGCCCCGATTCTCGGGTCACTCCCCGAGGCGGTCGGCCAGCTCCCGTGCACGCGGGCTGCCGAGGGCGCGGAAGTGCCGTTCGGCCTCCTCCAGGTGGGTACGGGCCTCCCCGGCCGCCCCAAGCCGTTCGTAGTGGTCGGCCAGAAGCTCGCGCGCCTCGGCCTCGTAGTAGTGCCAGCCACCGGAGCGCAGTCGCCGCACCGCCGCCAACAACGTGTCGGTCGCCTCCTGGGGGCGGCCCGCCGCCGCGTGGGCGCTGCCCAGCCAGACGAGCCCCCGGGCCACCATCCGGTGGTCCGGCTCGTCCAACGCCCGCAGCCGTTCGATGGCGTCCCCGATATCGGCCGCAGCCGCCTCCGCCCGCCCCGCCGCCAGGTGGGCGTTGCCCCGGTAGAGCACGCCCAGTGCCTCCCCCCGCACCGAGTTGGGGTCGTCACTGGCGCGGTTGGCCTCGACGCAGCGGTCGAAGGCGGCCACCGCCGCGTCCGGGTCCGCCGCCGTGAGGTGGCGACCCTGGAACTCCCACACCGAGGCACGCAGCAGCGGGTGCTCCAACCCGGCGGCCAACTCGACCGCTCGGTCGAGCCGTTCCCCCGCCTCCGCCAGGCGGCCGAGGTCGGTGAGGGGGCGTGACGCCAGGGAGCTGAGCCGGGCCTCGGCCGCCGCGTCCCCGGCCAGGCGCGCGGAGTCCGCGCCCAAGGTGGCGGTGACGGCCCAGTCGTGCACGAAACGGTGGTCCAGGTACAGGGCGGTCGCCAGCTCGGCCAGCCGGTGGGCGTGGCCGTGCAGGCCCCGCTCGGCACTGTCGACGACCGTGGCGAGCAGTGTGGGGCGTTCCCTCAGGAGCCAGGCTCGGGCGTGCTCGGTGTCCCCTCGGAAGGGGTCGGTCTCCCCGTCGAGGAGCGCGTCGAGGTCGACGGTGCGCAGCCGCTCGCCCCGCGCGGCGCGTTCGGCGAACCCGATCCGGACCAGGTAGCCGTCGAGGAGTGCCACCAGGCGGCGATGCCGTTCCTCCGGTGAGTCCTCGGCCTCCGCCCGGTCCCGGGCGTGTGTGCGGATGAGGTCGTGTCGGAACCGCAGGGCCGGGCCGTCGGTCTCCTCGACGACGTTGGCGGTGACGAGTTCGTCGAGGGCGGCCGTGTCGCCGACGACGGGCAGGAGGTCGTGGTCCAGGAGGGCTCCGGGCCACTCCCCCAGGGCTCGGTACAGGCAGGAGGCTCCGGGAGACAGGGCCTGGTAGGAGGTCTGGAAGATCACGTCGAGGTTCCTCCGGGGGTCGCCGATGGCACGCAGGGTGGAACGGGTGCGTCGGACCTCGGCCGCGAGGTCCGCGGCGGTGCCCGGTCCCGACCGGCAGAGTCGGCCGCCGACCAGCGCGATCGCCAGAGGCAACCCGGCGCAGACCTCGAGGAGCTGGCCGACCGCGGCGGGGTCCTCCCGGGTGAGGTCGATCGAGGCACGGCTCTCCAGGAGGCCGCGCGCGGGCTCGGCGGAGAGGGGCACCAGGGGTCGGGACTGGGCTCCGGTGGAGTCCTCCTGGAGCTCACCCAGGTCGGGGCCGTCTCCGGAGACCAGCACGAGGCTGCCGTCGCCTCCCGGTACTAGCGCCCTGACCTGGGCGGGCTCCCAGGCGCCCTCGACCACCACGAGGAGCCGGTGGCCCCGCGTCCGGGTCAGGTACTCCTTGGCTCGCAGGGCGGGGTCACTGGGGATCGCGGCCGTGTCCACGCCCAGGGTGCGCAGGAACCCGGTGATGGCCTGGTCGTGGTCCTCATAGTGGCCCCGGCGGTACTCGAAGCTGAGCTGGCCGCCCGTGAAGTACTCCCGCTGCGCCTCGGCGACCTTACGGATGAGGGTGGTCTTGCCGATGCCGCGAGGGCCCTCCCAGACGACCACGCGCGGCGCGGACGCCGAGTCCAGCGAACCGCTGATCCAGTCCAGAAGGGACTCGCGGTTGACGAAGTCGTGCGGGGGCGACTTGACCTGCATCGGACGCTCCCGTTCCGGCTCCCGGTGGCCCAGGTTCACGCTGACGTCCCGGAACCTCTCCCCCTGGAATGTCACCCCGTGGACGTCCCCGCCCACCGATGAGCGTGTGTGGCGCGGCCCGGGGGTGTCGGCGTTCATACCTCTCCTGAGGGGTCAAGGGAGTCAGCACGGAGCGACTTCGGAAAGTCCCGGTCACCCTATCTACCGGCTTTCGTGGCGGAGCACACAGCGGTGGCCGCTTCCGGACAGGCGGGCGCGCGTCCACGTTCACGAAGGGTTCACCCGCGTCCCCGCAGGCACGGCACCGCACCCGCGAAGCACTGACCTGGTATAGCGCAAACGATGGGGTTGACTCCCCTGCGTGAGGGGAACTGGATCGACCGAAACCCCTTTGCCCCTGGGGTTCCCCGATCCCGATCGGGGCATACGACACGTAAGCACGCTGAGCGCGCGACTCCCTCGGACCCCGGGAAGGGTGTGGCTGTTGAGCTCTGGCCACGAACACGGCAACGGCACGGCCGGGGCGGACGACCCGCGAGGTCGACGCCCCGACCACCCCGTCCCCCCAGGAGTTCCCACCACCGGAACCGACTTCCACACCAGCCGAAACCCGGTGAATTGGCCGATCAGCGTGGGGCTGGTACCCGAGCCCGCCGAACACCTCCGCCGCCGTGCCCTCTCCGACCCGCTCGACGCGGTCCTGGGCGGCTTCGGAACACCGTCCCCGCACCAGGTGCTGTGCGGCGCGAGCGGCGTCGGCAAGACCCAGCTGGCCGCCCACCACACCCGGGCCCTGCGCGACCACCCGGTCCCGCACCAGCGCCCGGAGGTCGTTCTGTGGGCGGACGCCGCCACCCGGGACGGCGTCGTCTTCGCGTACGCACAGGCGGCGCGGAGGCTCTTCGCCCACGTCCCGGACGACGCCGAACTCGCCGCCGGACAGTTCCTCTCCTGGCTGCACGACCCCGTGGACGCCTCGGGACGCCGCTGGCTGGTGGTGTGGGACGACCTGACCGACCCGGCGCAGGTCCAGGACCTGTGGCCGCCCACGGAGCGCCCGCACGGTCGGATGATCGTCACCAGCCGCCACGCACCCGTCGTCCACGGCCCGCACACGCACACCGTCGGGGCGTTCTCGGCGGCAGAGGCGGACGGCTACCTGCGCGCCGCTCTCGTGGAGGCGGGTATCGCCCACACCGACGCCGAACTGCGCCCGCTCGCCGCAGCCCTGGACCACCTGCCCCTCGCCCTCTCCCAGGCGACCGCGTACATGGCCGACCTCCACCTCACCCCGGCCGCCTACCTGGCCCTCTTCCACCGGCGCACGGCCGCACACGCGGCGTCGTACCCCCAGTGGGACACGCGCTCCCCCGTCGCCGCCACCTGGGAACTGGCCGTGGAACGCGCCGACGCCCACCGTCCCGAGGGGGTGGCCCGCCCGCTCATGGGCCTGATCGCCCTCCTCGACTCCGCGGCCACCCCCGAACAGGTCGCGGTCTCCCGCCCGATCCGCAACTACCTGGGGCGGCGCACCTTCCCCGCCCGGACCCTGACCCGCCACGAGGTGCGGTTGGCGCTGGCCTCCCTGGAGCGCCTCAACCTGGTCGCCCGCGACACCCCGCTGGTGATCGGCGCCCACCACCTCACCCAGCGCGCCACCCTCGAACACACCCGCACCCGCCCCACCCGGGAGGCCGTGCGCGCCATCGCGGACGGCCTGGTGGACGTGTGGCCGGACACCGCGCGCGACTCCGCGCTGGGCCGTCGGCTGCGCTCGAACACCGCCGTGCTCCGCGAACGCACGGCGGGCCGGGTGCGGGTGTGGAGCTGGCTGTGGGAGGAGGGCATCCACCCCGTGCTGTTCCGCGCGGGAAGCGGACTGGACTCCTCCCGCGAGGTCGAGTGGGCCGTGACGTACTGGGAGGTGCTGGCCGAGGCGGTCGCGCACACCCTGGACCCGGCCCCCGCCGACCGCCCCGAACACACGGGCCACTTCTTCCGGCACGGCGCCCAGGGCGGAGTGCCCGCCGTCACGGACCCCCTCGCCTACTGGACGGGGGCCAGCGCCGACCTGTCGCAGGCCCAGCGGGCCTTCGAGAACCTGTACGAACGCCAGCTGCGGGTGCTGGGCCCCGACCACCTGGACACCCTGCGCACCCGCCACGGCCTCGCCCACCTCCGCGCCCAGGCCGGGGACACGGCCGGCGCGGTCTCCCGGTACCGGGAACTGCTCGCCGACCTGGACCGCGTGGTGGGCCCGGACCGGGTGGAGACACTGAGCACGCGCGGCAACCTCGCCGTGTGCCATGCGGAGGCAGGCGACCTGCCCACCGCGGTGCGGGCCTCCCGCGCACTCCTCGCCGACCAGCGTGAACACCTGGGGCCCGACCACCCGAACACCCTCAGCACCCTGCACAACCTCGCCCACTGGCGGGGGGTGGCGGGCGACCCCGAGGGCGCGGTGAACGGGCTGCGGGAGCTGGTGGCGATCCAGACGCAGGTGCTGGGCGAAGACCATCCGAGCACCCTCACCAGCAGGCACAACCTGGCCTGTTGGCAGGCACGGGCGCACGACGCGGTCGGCGCCGTGCACGCCCTGGAGACACTGGTGGCGGACCGTCGGCGCGTCCAGGGTCCGGAACATCCCGACACCCTGTCGAGCCTGCGCCAGCTGGAGCGGCTACGCCGCGAACAGCGGGCCCGAGCCCACAGCGAACCGGGCGACCGGCAGCCGGACCACAGCGGCGCCCGCGAGGACGGGGCCCACGGCAACGGGGGCAACCACGAGGTCGACCCCAACGACGAACCCACCGGCCCGCAGGCCCTCAACCAGTCATGGATGTGAGCCGTTCAGTCCCGCAGGGGCGAGCCGACCACCGTGAAGCGCTCGCCGCCCACGCGTCCGGTCAGTCGCGGGCGCGCCTCGGCGATCGCGGCGCGAACTCCCTCCAGGTCCAGGGAGGCCCGGTGCGCCCGCTCCGACTCCCAGAGCTCGACGACGTACACGGTGTCAGGGTGGTCGTCGTTGACACCCACCTCGTAGAGCAGGCACCCGGCGGCGCGGAGCTCGGGGCCGGACCGGGTGAGCAGGGCGACCACCTCGTCCCGCCCGCCCGTGACCGTTTCCAGGGTGGCGACGTTCGCGAAGGTCATGGCAGGCACACTACCGACGCGTCGTCCACGGCACGGGGCCAGACACGACACACGCGTGTCCGACGACTCCTCGTGGCCTCGCCAAGGGTCCGGACCGGGCACCCCGGTACCGGGGCCGCGTGTTCCGCCACGCGGGCGTCCGTCCGGGGAGGGAACCCGCCCTGGGAGGAATCCGCCCGGGGGAGGCGTCTCAGAGCCGGTACTCGGCCCGCAACCGCGCGGCGAGCCTCGGGTACTCCTCCAGGATCTGGTCCTGTTCGGCCGCGGTGAACCGGGAGACGGTCTTCTCCACCTCTCCGTGGTAACGCCACAGGCGGTCGAACTCGCCCCACTCCAGAGAACCGCGCTGAGCTCGGTGCCGCAGGCCCTGGTAGATCAGCCGCACCTCGGTGACACAGCTGTCGAGCCGGTCCCGGCGCTGCACCCGGGCGACGTGTTCCCGGTACTTGCGGTCCCGGTCCCGCTGCCTGGGGGTCCGGCCGTCGTTGTCGGGCTCAACGTCCATTGATGTCCGCTCTCTCCTGGGCTGGGAGCGCGCAGCGTCCCACGTGGTCTACGTCCCCGTCGTTCCTATACCGCTTTCGGCCCCCGGAACAGAGAAAACACGAGATCGAAGCCGACCCAGAACATTCCCGCCACCCCGCGGACACCGGGCGTACCAAGGATGTTCCCACCCCAATCGGACACGCCGTGCGGCGCCCCTCCCCCACGGGCCGCGGGACCGACACGTCGGCTCGGGAAACGTCGGGGACGGGCGGTTCACCGTGGGGAGTCGTCCTGCCACGCCGGACACCGGCGGAGGACGACAGAGAAGGGGCAGGGGGTCACGGCGATTCAGGACACCTCCCGCCACTTTCAACTTATAGCTCACCCCAGGGCTTGCCGCAAGACCCCCCCTCGCCCCTCACAATGGTCGACCGTGAGCAGAACCAACGACACGGGGGATGTTGTGAACTCGCAGGCCAGCAGCGTTTTTGAGCTATCCGACCCCCACTCTCCCAAAGCCGACCCGGCCCTGGTCGCCGACGACGATCGTCACCTCACGACCATCCGCGAGAGCCTCCGGCGGTCAATCGACGACCTCTCCGCCCGGCTCGACGAACGACGCAGGGCACCCACCGGAAAGGTCCGCGAGGTCCTGGACCGTGACATGGAGGTACACCGGATGTCCGCCCGGCTGCGCACCCTGCGCAGGTTCGGCTCCGACCTGTGTCTGGGCCGCATGGTCGGAGAGGACGACCCCACCCCCGTCTACGTCGGTCGGCTCGGGCTCACCGACGAGGAGGGCCGCCGCCTGCTCATCGACTGGCGCTCCCCCGCCGCGGAACCCTTCTTCGCGGCCACCCACGCCCGCCCGATGGGCCTGGCCAGCCGCCGCAGGTACCGCTGGCGCCTCGGCCGCGTCAGCGACTACTGGGACGAGGTCTTCACCGAGGACGGCTTCGAGGGCCACGCGGCGCTCGACGACCAGTCCGCCTTCATCGCCAGCCTCGGAGCCCACAGGTCCAGCCGGATGCGCGACGTGCTGAGCACCATCCAGGCCGACCAGGACGCGGTCATCCGGGCCGGGGCCGAGGGCGCCCTCGTCGTCGACGGTGGCCCCGGTACCGGCAAGACCGTGGTGGCTCTGCACCGCACCGCGCACCTGCTCTACTCCGACTCCCGCCTGGGCCACCGCAGGGGCGGGGTGCTGTTCGTCGGCCCCCACCAGCCGTACCTGGCTTACGTCGCGGACGTCCTGCCCAGCCTCGGGGAGGAGGGCGTCCAGACCTGCACGGTGCGGGACCTCGTGCCGGAGGGGCGTAGCACCGCCAGGACCGAAACCGATCCGGAGGCCGCGCGGCTGAAGGAGTCCGTGGACCTGGTGCGCGCGATCGAACCGGCCGCGCGGTTCTACGAACGGCCCCCCGAACAGGCGACCGAGGTCTCCACCCCCTGGGGCGACCTCTCCCTGGAACCGGCGGACTGGGCGGAGGCGTTCGGCTCGCTGGACCCGGGCGTCGCACACAACGACGCCCGCGAACACATCCTCGACGAACTCGCCGAGATCCTCGCCGAGCGGCTCCCCGAACGGTACGAGGACGAGGTCACCCCCGAAGCGCTCCGAGCGGTCCTGTCCCGCGACGGCGACCTGATCGGCGTCCTGCACCGGGCCTGGCCGCTGCTGGAACCCACCGACCTCGTCGGCGACCTGTGGAGCGTCCCCGCCTACCTGCGACTGTGCGCACCCCAGCAGGACGCCCACCAGATCCGGGCGCTCCAACGCGAGGACGCCCAGGCCTGGACCGTGTCCGACCTGCCCCTCCTCGACGCGGCACGGCGGCGGCTCGGCGACCCGAGGGCCGCCGGGCACCGGCGCCGCCGGGCGGCCTCCGCCGCCGCCGAGCACGAGCGCCGGTCCTCCGTGATCGACAACCTGATGGCGGCCGACGACGACGGCGAGGGGCTGGTGACGATGCTGCGCCACCGGGACCTCCAGGAGGCGCTCATCGACGAGGACGGGCTTCCCGGCTCCGACTCCGACCCGCTCGCCGGACCGTTCGCGCACATCGTGGTGGACGAGGCCCAGGAACTGACCGACGCCGAGTGGCGCATGCTGCTGTCGCGCTGCCCGTCCCGGAGCTTCACCGTCGTCGGCGACCGCGCCCAGGCACGGCGCGGATTCACGGACGCCCTGGGCGGGGCCGAGACGTGGGAGCGGCGCCTGGCCCGGGTGGGGTTCGACCGGATCGCCCTGGCCTCCCTGAGCGTGAACTACCGGACACCGGAGGAGGTCATGGCGGAGGCCGAGCCGGTGATCCGCTCCGTGCTGCCGGACGCCAACGTCCCGACCTCCGTCCGCGCCAGCGGTGTGCCCGTCCGGTACGGGGCGGTCTCGGAGCGGGACGCGGTCCTGGAGGCCTGGCTGGCCGAGAACGCGGAGGGAACCGCGTGCGTGATCGGCGATCCCGCGTTCGGGGACACCCCGCGCGTACGTTCACTGACCCCGGCGCTCGCCAAGGGTCTGGAGTTCGACCTGGTGGTGCTGGTCGCTCCCGAACGCTTCGGCGACGGCGTGGAAGGGGCGGTGGACCGGTACGTGGCGATGACGCGCGCGACCCGGACCCTGGTCGTGCTGTCCGGATGACAGGGGCGGCACGGGCCGGGTCCTGAGGCGGCGGAGCGCTCAGACCGCCCCGCCGCCGGACCCGGGACCGGGGTGGGTGTCGTCTCCGTCCGCGGGGGCCTCACCCACCGCGGCCGCCACCCGGTCCCCCTCACCGGGCCCTTCACCGTCCTCCTGGTCGCGGAGCCTGCCCTCCAGTCGGCGGACCTGGTCGCTCAGCTCGGCCAGACGGTCCATGACCGCGTTGTGCTGGACCAGCTCCAGTTCCTGGTCCTCCTCCCACCGGCCCTTGCTGAACTCCGCCTCCATCGACGTGACGATCACACCGATCACCAGGTTCAGGATGATGAACGCGGTGAGCACGATGTAGACGACGAAGAAGATCCACGCGTGCGGGTGGTGCTCCAGGACCGCGTCGGAGACGTCCGGCCAGTTCTCCGTGGTCATGAGCAGGAACATCGTGTACAGGGTGACGCCGAGGTCGCCGAAGAACTCCGGGACCTCCTCGCCGAACATCTGCTGCGCGAGGATCGCGGAGGTGTAGACGACGATGAGCAGAAGCCCGATGACCGTGCCCATGCCGGGAACCGCTCTGAAGAGCGCCCCGATGATCTGGCGCATCTGGGGCACGGCGGTGATCACCCGCAGCACGCGCAGCACCCGGAGGATGCGCAGCACCGCGAACGGCCCGGTCGCCGGGACGAGGGAGATCACGACCACGGCGATGTCGAACCAGTTCCAGCCGTCGCGCCAGAAGGCCCCCCGCCACGCGTACAGCTTGAGGACCATCTCGACAACGAAGACACCGACCACGAACCGTTCCACGGCTTCGAGATACGGAAGGGCGGAATCCCCATATGTCGCCCAGCCCAATATCACGGCATTGCCCAGAATCACGGCAAGCATGACGTTGGCGAACCAACGGCTTTCCACCAACTGGGTGACCTGATCCCGCCGCAACGCCACATTCCCCCTCACACCCGCGCCTTGAATGAGCACAAGACGCGCCCAAATATATCGAAGGTGTTTCGGTCGCTTCCCAGCGCGTCACCCTCGAACGCGACACCCGGCCGCGAGGAGAACCCGGGCCCGCGAGACCCCGGGGACCAGCAACCAGCGGATCACGACGCACGCACCCGGCCGATCCGAACGGAACAGCACACGTGCGACTTCCCACACGACGCACCCACCGGTTTCGGGCCGCCCCCTTCCCCGACCGCACCACACCGCAACCGGGCGACCGCCCCTCCTCCCCGCACCTCCCCCTCAGCCCGACCAGGCAGGTGAAGACCCCTCAGGATGGGACCGGCCCCGCCCCCCGCTGGTATCTTCGCTGACGGCCCGGTGACAGCCCGGCCTCCCCCAAGCGGCGCCCGCGACCGAGGAAGAGACATGGCGGAGCTGAAGTACTTCACCGGTTCGATGAACTCGGGCAAGAGCACCATGGCCCTCCAGGAGCACCACTCCCGCGGCGGCGAGGGCGTGCTGTACACCAAACAGGACCGCGCGGGCTCGGGCATCATCTCCTCGCGTCTGGGCCTGACCTCACCGGCGGTCGAGGTCGGCGACACCCTGGACCTGTACGACGACGTCGCCGACCGCAAGGCCTCCTACGTCATCTGCGACGAGGCCCAGTTCCTGTCGTTCAAGCAGGTGGGGCAGCTCGCGGGCGTCGTCGACGGCATGGGCATCGACGTGTACTGCTACGGCATCCTGACCGACTTCCAGGGCGTACTCTTCCCCGGGTCGAAACGGCTGGTCGAGCTGGCCGACAAGATAGAGATCCTGCCCGTCTACGCGCGCTGCTGGTGCGGGAACCGCGCGACGCACAACGCCCGCGTGGTCGACGGGGTCATGATCTACGAGGGCGAACAGGTCCACATCGGCGGAAACGAGTCATACACGACCCTGTGCCGCCACCACTTCATGGCCGGCGTGGCCTAGAGCAGTACCAAACCAATCGACAGATCCAGCATAGAGCTACTTTGGAATTCTGTTTACTAACGTGATTCTCAGCTGCGGACCAAACTTACGAGCTTCACCAGCAAAAGCTTCCACCGAAACGTCATCAACCGAAGTCATATGGATGGCATACGTAGCACTACGCTGCCTCACAAGGATGACATAGGAATTACCCGGAACCCCATCAACAGCACCATAGTAATAATACGATTCATCGCCAAGGCTTCCAGCGCCCGAATCCGAGATCACAAGATCGGATTCTTCGACTTCGGCACGAAGATCTGCGAGATCTGCTTCAGCTAGAGCATCCCGATCCCCCTCGGGGGAGAAAATGATGGCTCGATAGGAGAACTCGAACTCCCAAGGGTTGAGATGGGACCCCATGGGAGTAACTTGCCCCCCGCAGGAATCAGCTCGCACAAGGCTTCCATCCCTTGGCGCACCCCCCTCAACAGAGGAATCCTGATATTGGCCAGCAACATGCTCATAGGTCAAATTTATATCAGGAATTGTACGCAATGTACTACCACAAAGATCGAATTTATCCTCCAGGAATTCTTCCCGCGGCTTGACACTCTGATCCGCGCCAGGAACCGGACCGACACTTCCCGAGGTGCCGCCGGAAGCCGCACTCAATACGAGACCCAAAACGCCGACGATCACGCCGAAGACACCGAAGGCCGCAAGCGTCCCGCACCCGAAGACCGCGAGTGCCGCCTTCCAGCCGTGCAACCCCTTCTTCGCAGGCCTCCTGCTCTGGTCTTCCCTTTCCTCGCTGTTTGTCACGGTTGCGCCTGTGCCTCCAGCTGAGCCTTCACTTCGGGGTGCTCCAGCGGACGGGTGAACCCGGTGATGTCCGCTCGATTGGGGTCATCGTACTCGCGCACCGCGATCGGCCCACAGTTGGTACACCAGGCCTCGACCATCAACCCGTCACCGATCACCATTCCCATATGTCCCGGCCCCGGGGGCTCCCCCGCGCGGCTGACGTCAAAGAACACCAGGTCACCCGGTTGTTCCTCGCCTTGGGGAATCTCCGGGCCGAAGGTCCACTGGTCCTGGGAGACCCGCGGAACGGTCACTCCGATGCTTTCGTAGGCCTTCATGGTGAGCCCCGAACAGTCGTATCCGTCCGGACCGGTCCCACCCCAGATGTACGGCTTTCCGCGCTGGTCGAGGGCCCAGTCCACGACCGCCTGGGTCAGTTCGTCTGGTGCCCGACCGATGGGCACCCCGTCCTCGTCGAGTTCGCACAGCACGGCGGTCCGGATGGAGTCGGAGGTGTCGAAGTCGCCGTCGGCGTAGCGTTCCGCCCACTCCAGGACGTCGTCCACGTACCACCAGGCGCGGTTGTACCCGAAGATCGCCTGCCTGACGTCGTCCTCCAGGCCGTGCGCGAGAAGGTAGTCCGCGGCGGCAGGAATGGCGTCGGCCGGGTCGTAGACGTTGACGACTCCGTCTCCGTTGCCGTCCACCCCGTACCCCAGCTCCGGCCGTTCCTCCACGGGCTGGATCGGTTCGCCGCCCCAACTGTTCCCTGCGGCCGACCCGTCCAGTGAACCGAACTGCATGGGCCCGGAGGCCCCCCAGTCGTTGTGGCCCTCGGTGATGCCCGGACCGTCCCAGCGCCCGTGGTGGGACTCCACCTGCCCGATCCCGGCGAGGATGTTCCACGGGACCCCGCGGTCCTCCCCCGCCTCCTGGTACAGCTCCAGGTAGTTCTCCGGAATGGTGTCCATCGCGTAGGCGCTGCTGTCCGGCTGGGCGGCGTCCGCGTTGGGCGCGCAGACCACGCCGGAGGCCAACCAGGAACCCACCTGTGTGTTGTTGGTGAGCGCCGGGATGACCATGAGCGTCAGGAAGACCAGCCCGGCCACACCGACGGCCGCCAGCACCGCGACCCTGGTCAGACAGGAACCGGTGCGCGCGTCGGGAGCGGCCGTGCGGAGGGCGGAGATCACGTGGTCACTCCTCCCCGAACTGCCCGGCGTCAGCGGGCTGGAAGTCGAAGACCGCCCAAGTCCCCCGCTCACGGACCACGGTGACCGCGAAGTCGCCCAGGTCCTCGTCGAACTCGTCGTTCCTGGTCTCGGTGATCGACTGGGCGGTGACGACGAAGGTGACCGAATCGGCACCGAAGGTCCGGATCTCCCGAACCTCGGCACGTCCCTCAGCCACCGCCTCGGCCTCGCTCATCTCGGCCCAGAAGGCTCCAGCCCGGTTCACGTCGGACAACACCTCGGCGTACTCCTCGGTCGCCAACGCCTCCATGACGGCGTAGTAGACCTCGGGGTCCTGTGCGTAGTCGATGGTCCCGTAGGCCTCGGCGAAGCCCTGGGCCGTGGCCCCCGCCGCCTGGAACTCCTCCTCCGAGAAGGGGAACCAGCCCAACACGTCCAGGTCCTCTGCGGCCGTGGTCGGGATCGGGCTCGGGGCGACGGTGGCCAGTGCGCCCGGATCAGAGGAGGGCGGCTCCTCTCGCGCCGTGGCGGGATCGCGCGGCGGGGCCGCAGCCTCCTCGGTTCGGTCATCCCCGAACCCGGCGAGGCTGAAGTAGATGCCGAAACCGGCGAGGGCGGCGATCAGGCCGACGACGACCAGTCTCTGGGTGCGTTCGGGGAGAGGGTTGGGCATGGTGCTGGACTGCCTTGTCGTCTGTTCAGCGAGCGGTTCACTAGTCGTCGTTCAGCCAGAAGGGGACGTCACGCTTGCGGTCCCGCGCGCCGGAGGAACCGCTCTCTCCCCAGAAGGGGGTGATGGGGGCGTTGTCCTTCTTCCGGCCCGAACCGGACAGCCAGCCTCCCTCTCCGTCTCCGCGCCTGCCCCGGTCCGCGGGGGCCGGGCTAGCCGGTCGCTGGGGAGCGGGACGCTCGCGCTTCTCCTTCGGGCCGCCCCACCGCGATCCCCGGTTACCGAGGTTCCCCTTGGCCGGGGTGTCCTCACGGCCGTTGAAGATGCCGCGACCAGTACTGGGTTCGGGACGTTCGGCGCTGGCCGCGCGGGAGTTGACCGATCCGCCCCCGAACGAACCGCCACCGGAGCGGTGGTCCGAGCCCCCTCCGTCGTTACGGTTCGATCCGCCACCGCCGCCACCCGTGCCGAAGACGGCCGCCCAACCGCTGTCGCCGGTCCCCGTGTAGCCTCCGGCAGGCCGGGGCGGAATCGTTCCGCCACCGCTTCCGCCGCCACCGCTCCCGGCCGAACTCGGACCGCCGTTTCCGGAAAGGCTCGGGGCCTGTTCTCCGCTACGGGCACCGGCTGTCGGACGTGGGGCTCCGGTTCCGCCACCACGGCTGACGTTGAGCGGCGGCGCGTTGTCATTGCCCCTGACCCGCCCGTACCCGGCGGCGCCACGGACGCGCGCTCCGTCGGCTCGCGTGTTCCCGCCGTCGGTGACCTCCTCAGCGGTGTCGGCGGCACCAGCGGGGACCCCGCCGCCCGCCGGGACCCCGGCGGCCGCACCGGCGATCATCCCGCCGCGTTGACGACCCCAGTTCTGTGCCTTGAGGTAGGCCACCGGGGGAAGCACCATGGCGCTCTTGTCCAGGGCCTGGCTCCGAGCCGCGTCGCCAACGATCCGCGAGGTGAACGTGTTGGCGTTCACCGAGGAGAAGAGGTAGGCGAAGGTCTTCCGGTAGACGAACAGGGCCAGCGTGAACAGAGCCAGCAGGATCATCTGGAGGCCCCAGCCCAAGGGGGTGGACATCACCAGCCCATAGCTCATCACCAGAAGGGCGATCAGCAGAACCACGAAGATCTGCTTGAGTAGGAACCCCACCATGAGCTCCACCCACCGCAGGAGCACCATACGCCCATAGCCAGGGTGAATGCCAATCAAAAGAAAGATCGGAGCCAACATAAAGAGCAGCATGAAAGCGATCTTCAGGACAATGAGCGCCACGGACCCCGCCAAGATCAGTCCGCCTGCGAAAATGGAGGCGAACAAAGCCAGGGTCGCCACTCCCATTCGACCACCCTGATCGTCTCCCGCAAAAAGAGGGTAAACACTCGGGTAGTTTTCTTGGACATCTGAAGAAATCGCCTGGTAGCTCTCCTGCTTGTCAGAGACCAATGCAGAAGCATCGACTTCACCATCTGATATCTGCTGTTGTTCTATCCTGCTAATTGCCTGAGCTGCAAGCAGATCCTCCGCATGCAGCTCCGCTGCATTGATAGCCATGTCATCATTGCCAAACTGCCCCGCCATCCATGGCTGACACACCAGACTCGACCACATCATGTCGGCATTTCTACGAACCTGAAAGTCGGACTCTGATTCCCAGGACGCCTTTTCTGGAGGAGCCGCGCCAACTGGACAGGAAACCGCGTTGGCGCCATAGGGAACCTGACCAACAGCACTCGTCACCAGTTGAGTGCCGGAATTCACGAGCGAGCTCCCTAGACCCATAACTTGGCTCGGATTAACAAGTATCCACATACCAAGCGCAGTCGCGACAACCATCCAGACAGAAGACTCCAACGTGAGAGTCATCCGCTTTCTAACCAGGCCATACCAACCTAGCCAAATCGCTCCCAGGATCACAATAGTCGGGATCAGGGGCCGCCAGACGCCCTCTCTCAAAGCAACGATCACGCTTTCAACCGTGCTAGTGAAACTGGAGAGGAGCCCGTCCGACGTGGCCGCCTGGTAGACGGTGATGGTGGACTGGTTGATGGTCTTGGAGAGGTCCCAAGCGGAGTTCGCGATGGTGGCCTGAGCGCCCAGTCCCATCTTGTCCACGCAGGACTCGGTGATCATGTGCCACTGCTGCCCCGCGGTGCCGTACTGGCCGTACATACTGGCGTCGGGGGGTAGTCCGTCAGGCGATCCCTCGATCGCCGACTGGGACTGCGGGGGGACCAGGAGGCCGTCCGAGCCGCTGCCCGCGGACTCGGGGAGGGGCGCCGGGTTGCCCGGGCACATCGGGTTCGCCTGCGCGGAGCTCAGCGGGACGAGGATGAGTCCGCACAACACCAGGAACGTCATCAGGATGCGTCGCCAACCCCGCCGGTGGACGTGCTGATGCCTCATCTGCTGAGCTCCTGCGTCGTGGTTCGGGCGGGGAATCGTTGGCAGACACCGGGGCCTCCCGGCCGTGCGTACGCCACGCACCGTCCGGCGCCCGACCGTCGTGGCCACAAGGCCCCCGCATGTCTTTACCCCATCCTCTATGGTGCGTCATCACCGGGTCGGGAGATGGCTGCAACGCGACCGGTTTTTCGGTCGACCCCCGGGAACAGGTCGCAGACACAGCCCCCATTGGGGATACTCTCCTCATTTCCGCAGGTAGGAGGCGCATGGGGCGGTCCGTAACGCCCAAAAACCACGAGGACACAATGTACTCACCCGAGACGCACTATGAGGGGCGTCACAGCTCCCTTCGCACCCAGAAGCAGACAAACAACAATCAAGCGGACTGAGACTCAGTTCCACTTCACGCTTCCGTGGAACCCGCAGTCCCTATTGGAGAAGGACCGAAACGGAGGGCCGCCCCTACCCCCCGCTTCCCCTCCCCCCGCTCTCCGTCCGGTGCACCTCTTCGGCGAGGCCTAGTCGGCGATCCAGTTGCCGTTGGAGTCCACCTGCCAACCCGGGGTCTTGAACTCGTGAATGTACAGCTCGCCGTCCTTGCCCGCTCCCCGCATCACGCTGACCTCGGCGCTGGCGATGCTGCTGCGGGTGTCCTCCTCCTGGTTGTGGTAGGCGAGGGACACGCGAACGGTGGAGTCGTCGTCACGCGGCGACGAGGCGCAGTCCACGTCGACCACCGCGGAGCCGTAGCCCTCCTCCACGGTGGTCCGTTCCGCGCTCGTCTTCACGTGGGTCAGGAGGAAGCCCATCTGCTCTTCCAGCGTGTACTCGCCGTCGCGGACGTCCTCCGAGTTCTCCGCGATCTCCAGGAGGCGGTCCAGACCCTCCTTGGCGAAGTCGTAGCGGTACTCCACGGCGCACATCGACGGGTCCTCGGATTCCACGGCGGTCAGGGTGATGGCGTCGTAGAAACGGTTGTCGAGGTAGTTCTCGTTCAGTTCGGCGAGATCGGCCGGAACGCTGAACTCGATGCTGGCGGGCGCCTCCGCAAGGTGCTCCGTGAAGTCGAAGCCCTCCGACCCCGAGCACGCGGTCAGGGCGAGCACGGCGGTCGCGCCCACAGCGGTGAGGGCGGGGGTTCTCGTGATCTTGACGTTCTTCATCGGGCGATCGCACTTTCGTTCTTCGACTTCGGGGGAACCTGCGCCACTCTCGTCACCACAGGCGTGGAGAGCCTATCGAAACCCCGTACCAGGCTTCCGATTCCCCCCGAATCCCGAATGGTTCACACCGGATCTCCATGGAAGGCGAACGCACCCGGCGCCCGGCACACCCACACTGAACTCCGCCTTTCCGATTCCGAGAGGAGTCCCGCGGGAATCTCACATTCCCGTCGCGCCCCCAGGAATTCCTCCGCTGGAAACTGAGGGGCAGAAACGCTGTGGTCGTTGGGTACCGACACCCGGGCCCGACCATCACCTCCGCGTGAACACGGCCGGGACGCCACCACTGGGCGGAAGCACCCGGCGTGTATCGCGCGGGGATGCTCACCGCCCCGCTCCTCGGCCCGGCGAACGAGGCGGGTTGACCCTCACGCGGCGTGAGGCCGCACGCTGGACCCATGAGCGAGAACTTCCCCGCCTTCAGCATCAGCCCCGTACCTCAGCCGGGGCCCGACACCGCGCCCCCGGAGCTCTTCAGGGGGGTCTACGGCATGCCCATGTTCGTGACCGCGCCGACCAGCGACCTGGCGGCCTCCTTGGAGTTCTGGGCCGAGGGGCTCGGCTTCTTCGACTTCTTCACCGTGCCCGGCCAGGTCACCCACCTGCGGCGCTGGGCGTTCCAGGACGTCCTCCTGGTGCCGGGCGAGCGTCCCGGCGAGGCTCCGGCGTCGAGCGTGACCTTCTCCTGCCTCCTGAGCCAGGTCGACGCCATCGTGGCCGCGTGCGAGAAGCTGCGTCCCGGTTCCACCCAGGGCCCCCGGCAGATGCCGTGGGGCACGGTCGAGGTCGAGGTCACCACCCCGGAGAACACCCGGGTGATCATGACCGCGGCCCGCCCGTTCGACCCGCGCAGCGCCGAGGCCGCCTACCTCGGGGAGTCCGGCTTCGACCTCCCGGAGGCCCCCGGAGCCTGAGCCCCGGGCCGGAAACCTGACCCGGAATCCACACAGCGAGGGGGCGCGGCCGGTCGGCCGCGCCCCCTGAACCCCTCGCCCTGCGACTACTCGCCGTCGCGCATCGCGTGGGCCATCGCCCGGTCGAACTCGCCCCGGGCCAGGTCCAGCCAGTTGTCGCGCTCCGCGAGGAACTCGTAGAACGCCCCGTGGACCCGGAACCCGTGCAGGTCGGCCAGCTGCCCGGGGTCTTCGGCGTACACGCGCTCGTGGCCGCTCTCGCTGGCGTGCTGAAGCCTCCGCATCGCGTCCGATTCGTCCTGGCGGGAGATGTAGACCCGTAGGCCGTCCGCGCTGCGCAGGGCACCGTCGTGGCCCACCGAGAAGTGGACACCGTCCTTCTCCATGGCGGTCCGGGCCATCTTGTACGCCTCGATGATCTGACTGTCCAGGGTGCCGTCCAGCGCGCCCGCGTGCGGGCGTTCCGGGTCCGAGGAGAAGTTGACCAGCATGTCCCTGCTGACCCGCCGGTCCGCGAACCGCGGGGTGCGGAACTCGTCCATCCGCGACTGCTGGACGTCGACGAGCCGTTGGAGGGCCTCGTCGAACTCCCAGTCGAGGTCGTCCAGGTCGGCGTCGTCCTGGATGTCCTCGGGGTTGACCTCCTCGGAGCTGCTCATGCCCTGCTCCTCGGCGTACTCCTCGCCACGGGCGGCGTCCACCAGCTCCATGACCTCGTTGGCGTAGGTGTCCGGGTCCAGCCGGGAGACGTCCAGGGCGGACAGCCCGTGCGCCTTCTGGTACTTCTCACGGCACGCCACGGCCAGTTCGGCCTGCTGCATGCGCTTGGCCAGCATCGCCTCGAAGTCGGGCTGGTTCATCCGTACGTCGAAGTCGAGCGCGCTGGACAGGGTGGGGATGGTCTGGAGCGTGTAGTCGTGGCCCGGGTGCACGATCGTGTCCTTGAACAGGCGCCAGCTCATCGGCAGGATCATCTCGTTGCGGTTCCACACGGGTGAGTCCCCCGCACGGAACACGATCGAGTTCCGCTCGGAGATGAAGGCCAGGTCGTTGTAGCTGATGACCGGCTCCTCCTTGGTCGCCATGGTGTAGGAGACCTTGCCCTCCACGCTCAACGCCTTGACCAGGTGACCCTTGTCCTGGGTCACGGTCTTGGAGTCCATGTAGGTGGTGTGGCGCTTGCCGGACATCTTCTCCAGCGTCTCCAACATCGAGTCGTCGGTGCTCTTGAGGAAAACGATGTTGGAGGTGTTGCCCTGCACGATCTTGTCCACACTCTCGCCGTAGACCTCGCGCAGCTGTTGGAGGGTCTGGAGGATGAGTGTGAACTGCTGGTCCTGGCCCAGACCGATGGAGAGCATGGTCTCGAACCCGGAGATGCCGTGCCCCTCGGACTGGAGGTTGCCCAGCTCGTCGAGCATGAACCGGGTCTTGTAGAGCGGCTTCTGGTTCTCCTTGGTCATGTACGACTTGTCGAAGTTGAGGTCGACGAGCTGCTTGATCAGGATCAGGATCAGCTTGGCGTACTTCATCAGGTGCGGCGGGGTCACGAGGAAGACCGCCTTGGGCTGCTCCGAGTAGCGCACCATCGTGTTGATGATGGCGTTGGCCTGGCCCGTCTCCTTCTGGGGGAGGTCACCGGTGATGTTGGTCAGACGCACCTGCGGGAACGTGGTCTGCCCCGGCGCGTACGAGCCGTCGTCGCCACGCTTGAGCTCCACCAGGATGCCGTTGCGCACGATCTTCTGGTCGGTCACCGGGTCGGTGATGAAGAACCTGCCGTTGAGCGAGGTCTGGTAGTCCTTCGTGTACCGGAAGTAGAAGGTACGGATCAGCATGCCGGTCTGCGGGTTCAGCAGTCGCAGCCGCACGTGGGCGACGTCTTCGGGGAACTTGCCCTGGAAGTAGAAGCGGGCCCACCCCTCGCGGGAGACGATGTCGTCGTGCTCGAACTCCTCGCCCAGCGGCTCCGTGAACCCGGCGTCGGCGTAGGCGTCCCACCTGGCCTGCGCACCGGTCAGGTGGTCGCGCTTGAGGTAGTTGCTCGCGAACCGCACACCCATGCGCCGGGGGAAGCTCAGGCCGCCCAGGTCGGTGTTCTGGCTGGGCGTGCCGGAGGTGAGCGTGGAGATCGTCGGGTCGGTGAAGAAGCTCATCGCGGTGATCGCGATTCCGTACACGGAGGCGAGCATCTTCTCGGCCGCGCCCATGGCGCGCAGCGCGTTGTCCGCGTTGCCCACCAGGGTGCGCATCGAGTTGGTGGGAAGCCCGTTGGTGGCGTTGAAGAACAGGGTGAGCATGTCCAGCTCCTCCTTGCCCTCCCACAGGAACTCCCGGCGCTGGGCCTCCTCCATCTCGGCGACGGCCTCGTCCTCGCGGAAGGTGCCGTCGTCCGGGCTGCCGTACTCGCCGTTCTGCGCCTTCTCCTCGACCGCGGTGACCGGGTTCTTCACCTTCTTCGCCGAGAGCTGCACGAACAGCTGGTAGCAGTTGTACAGGGTGACCTTTCCCCATCGCTCGTCGAGCTTGGTCTCCAGGACCTTGGGGTCCATCTTCACCCGGGCGGCGTAGTCGCGGAGCTCGCGCTCCTCTTCCAGGTAGTAGTCGATGAGGCCGTAGGCGGCGCGCTTGAAGGCGTTGTTGGCGGCGTTGGGCCAGACCGGGTCCTCGCCGCCGTCGAGGGGGAAGAAGACGTCGGCGATGTTCTCGATGTACATCGCGCACTTGGTGGAGTCACCCTCGCGTGCCGCCTCCGCCGCCATGCCGAGCGGGTTGTAGATGTCCGTCTTCATGGCGTTGATGAGGTTGAACTGCACCACCTGGAAGCCGCGCATGGTGGCACGCACGTAGTGCTTGACCAGCAGCTCACCCTTGGGGTCGTTGATGACCATGTTGTTGGGGCGCTTCTCCCGCAACCACATGTCGACCATCGGTTCGATGTAGGTCTGGCCCTTACCGGCCCGGGTGATGGCCAGCACCATGGTGTTCACCGGGGCGGTGTCCACGATGTAGGCGCCGGCGGGGCGCTGCACCTCGTACTCGGGGAAGATCCAGTCGTCGTTGATCATGTCCGCGACGGTCTTGTACTTCCCGAGTTTCTCGCGGTCCTTGCCGTCGGGGTTGTAGGGGATGCCGGTGGTGTCGAACCTCTTGCGGAGCGACCTGTCCTTCGGCAGGCCCGAGGCCTCGAACAGCTCGTCGCCGAACCTCTCGTCGATGAGCGGCTTCTTCTTGGTGATCGCCCGATCGTCGTCGTCCAGCAGGATCTCGCCCTTGAGGTACTCGACGTCCCCGTCGGAGTCGAGGACGTCCTTCGTGGCGCGCTGGGCGACCGGGACCTGTTTGAGGCCCTTGTTGGTCATCATGACGTGGCTGATCATCGAGTTGGGCTGCACCGCGGAGTGCGCGCCGACGTCGGGGAACCAGTCGAACTTACGCACGATCTCCTGCGGCAGGGCGATGTGCTGGTCACCGTGGTACTGGTTGATGTCGCTGGTGTCGTGCAGCAGGTTCTGGGAGTCCCGGTTGCGCATGAGCAGCATGTAGGAGAGGGCGAACGTGATCAGGCCCCCGCCGAGGCTGACGCCCAGTTTGGTCCCGTCGAGGAGGAGGAACCAGCCCCCGTACGTGTCGGGCTGGTCCGCGCGTGCCGCGTCGAGCTCGGCCTGCTGCGCCGAGATGTCGTCGAACACCCACTGGGGTGTCTCCTCCAGGGCCTCGGCCTCGGTGTCGTAGCACGGATGGTCGGCCATCGGCTCGCCGGACTCGTCCAGGAGCCGGTAGCAGAACCGGGTGGGCGAGGGCCTTTCCTGCTCGACGAAGACGGGGACCTCGGGCTCGCTGAACGAGGCGGCCACGGCGGCCACCGCCTGTTGGCCCAGGGACCAGATGGCCCACAGCAGGGCGGTCACGAGAGCGCCCGCCAGCACGGCGAGGACCGTACGTGTCGTGCGGGACCGCTGCCGTGTGATCCTGGTGCGGTCGAGCTGTTGGGACTCGTAGACGTTGCGGTTGGCGAGCGTGTCCTCGGTCTTCTGTGAGGAGAGCTTGTCCCAAGCACCCGCTTTGGGGCTAGACCTCCTGGCCATGGTGCGCCTTTCCTTGATGCGAGCGGCTGCCTAGTCGAACCAGATCGGGAGGACCATCGCGCTGCCGCCGAAGGTGTTGTAGCTGATCCACCAGCCGACGATGACGCCCACGCCGATGGCCGCGAGCGCGAAGACCGCCATGAGCACGAAGAGGATCTTGTTGGCGCGCCGCTGGACCTGGTTGGCTCGGTTCAGCTCTTCGATGCTGGCCTGGTTCGCGCGGTTCACCGCCATCAGCTGATTGGTGTACTCCTGGTGCATGGTGTCCGTGAGACCGCGGGTCCGCTCGGCCAGGCCGGAGTACATCTGGTTGTTCGTCTCGGCCTTGTGCTGCCACTCGCGCTCACGTTCGAGCATCCGCGCCTCGGCCTTCTCACGGGTGCGCTCCAGTTCGGCGGTCACCGCGTTCAGCTCGCTCCTGAGCCTGCGGATCTGGGCCTCGTGTTCGGCCTTGAGTTCCGTGGTCCGCTGGGTGTTCGCGGACTGAATCCTCTCGATGCTGTTGTCCAGCTGGAGTTGCGCGGCGAGAGCGTCGGCGCGGGCGATGTCCTGCTTGCGGTTCTCGTCGATATAGCGGGTGAGCTTGGTGTTCCATCGCTCGAGGAGGTCCATCTCGGTCGCGCGCTGAACGGCCTCGCGCTCGGCCAGGAGCTGGAAGGCGCGCGTGGTGCCCAACTGCATCCGCGTGTGCGCGTCCCTGCGGCGCATCTCCAGTACCAGCTGGCGGCGCTGGGTGTAGCGTTCCTCGTTGCGGCGCTCGACCTCCAGGGCGACATCGGCGATCCTGCGCTCGAACTCGGGCCGGGACCGATCCCAGAAGACCTGCCGTGCCTGGGCCGCCGCGACCTCCGCCCGACTGTCGGCGTCGGCTTCGTACCTGCGGCTGATCTCCGCCCGCTGGGCGCTGATGTCCTCGGCCGCCCGGGTCTTGAGCTCCCTGAACTCCTGTTCGGCGGCGGCGGCGAGTCTTTGGTAGACCGCGCCTTCCCGGTGCTCGTCCACCTCCCGCATGACCGACTCCGCGTGCAGGCCCATGGTCTCCACGAAGAGCTTGCGCAGTTCCTCGCGGTGGTTGCGGTGGAGCTTGGCGAGTTCGGCGTTGGCCTGTCGGGCCAACTGGTGCACCTGCTCACCGAGCCAGTCGGTGGGCTTGTCCGCGACGTTGTGGTCCAGCTCCAGCAGGACGGTCGGGGCCTCGGTGTCGAAGGTGGCCTCGAACTCGTCGAGGGCGACCGCGAGGTCCAGGTCGCTGGAGAGGAACCGGCGGGCGATGGTCTCCCGCACCTCGTCCTCCGTGAACTCCCGGTCCCGGTTGTGCTCCGCGTACTCCTCCCAGATGGCGGAGTCACCGCCAGGCTCCGCTTCGGTTTCCTCCGCTGTCCCGTGCGCCTCCTCGTACTCCTCCTCGAAGCCGTCGAAGGCGTTCAGTGCGTCGTCCTCGAAGTCGTCACGATCCGATGCCTGGTTCTCGTCGAGCACGTCGTCGGTCTCTTCGCTGAACATCAGTGAACCTTCGCTCCCCGCGGAGATGTCGCCGTCGGGGGCCGCGGCGCCCTCGTCGTCCTCGGGCGGTTCGGCGTCGGGGAAGGGGCTGCGACCAACGGGAGCGGGCGTGCCGTGGTAGACGGGGGCCGCCTCCGTCGGTTCCGGGGACGCCGGGGGGGCGTACGCGGACGGCGAGGGAGAGTACGGGGAGGGCGATGGGGTGGGGTTAGCGGCGGGGTTCGGGGGACTCTGCGGGGCGGCGGGGGTGTCGATGACGCTCGTCCAGGCCCACACGTGCGGCAGGAACTCGGAGAGCGGGCGACTGCCGTTGGCGACGGCCACCGCGTCGGCGTAACTGGCCGTCTTGTCGTTGACCGGGTTGACCACCAGGTCGGTGCCGTCCTGGTTGGGGCTCAGCACCATCCAGAAGTACGTGGCGTTCGTGAGGAGGGAGTACTCCTCCATTCGCTCGAGCGTCTGGGGGGTGGGGATGATGCCCAGGACCTCTTCGTCGAGGAGGAGCCTGGTGGTGACCGCCTGGATGAGGTCGTGGTTGATGAGCTCGATGAGCGAGCCCTTGGCCTCGTCCTTCTGCTGCTTCTTGCTCAGCCCACCGATGTTGGCCACGGGCAGGGCCAGCGCCGCCCAGGAGTTGTTTCCCGGCAGGGCGAAGGGCGCGTTCTGTCTGAGCAGGTCGACGGCGGCGTTGACCGTGGTCTCCCGGACCACGCTGGCCAGCATCTCCTCGGGCTTTCTGCGCTTGCGGCGCTTCTTGCCGTCTCCGCTCTGGGGGACGGCCGCCTCCGCAGGGTCAGAGGACGTGCCGTCGCCTGCCCCCTGCTGCCGCATGTTGTCCATGAATCCCATCGGCACATCCTCTCCTATTCGTACCGTTGAATGTCGAACTGGTTTCGTGTTACGGCTTGCCATTCGGTCATGCCGTCGCTGAATTCTCGCGCTCTCGGCACGTCGCCGACAGAACTCTCCGGGGCGTGATCAGCCTGATCCCGCTGTCCCTAGCGGGCGGCCGTCACCTCCACGTAGGAGTCGCTCTTGCGCAGCGCCTTGTTCTCGCTACGCATCGTTCCTCGCACGTCCACGCGCAGGACCCGTTCATTGGGGTGGGCGTTGATGAAGGCCGCGAGGGAAATGGTGACCTCGTCGGTCATCTTCGCGATCGCCGCTCGCGCTCCACCCGCGTTCGAATCGGTGTCGGCGTGGTCGTCGATCAGGTACTGGAGCACCCGTTCGGCGATCTCGACCCTGACACCGTGCTTGACCATGACCTCGCGGCGCATCTGGCGCAGCTTGTTCTTGACGATCTTGCGCTGGGTCTCACGCGAGAGCGGCTGGAAGGGGACGATCGCGTCGATACGGCCCAGCAGTTCGGGCGGGAACTTGTTGTCGCCCTGGGTCGTGGAGATGGAGCGGCGGATCTCCTTCATCTTCTCGACCAGTTCCTTGCCCGAACCGGTGTCGTCCTCGTTGTACTGGGCGATGGTCTCGTAGATCTCCGAGCCCGCGTTGGTGGTGAGCACGATGTAGGTGTTCAGGAACGACACCTGACGACCGTTGTCGTTGGTCAGCCTGCCGTCGTCGAGCACCTGGAGGAGCACACGGGTGATCGCGGAGGCGGCCTTCTCGATCTCGTCGAAGAGCAGGACGGCGTGGCCCATGTCCCACACCCGCTTGGTCAGTTCCGAACGGAACAGGTCCAGGGACTCCTCCCGGGCGAACTCGGACATGTCGAAGCGGACGAGGTGTCGTTGGTCGTCACCGAACAGCAGTTTCGCGAGCTGTTTGGTGAGCTCCGTCTTTCCCGTACCGGTCGAACCGGTGAGGAGGAAGGAGGACATCGGTTTGGTCTTGTCGTTGAGGTCCGCGACGCACAGCTGCAACCTCTTGGCGACCACACTCGTCGCGAAGTCCTGGGAGAAGACCGCGCTGTCGAGTTGTTGCTTGATGCGCACCGCGTCGACGCTGAAAGCCACGTTGACGTTGGTCGACTCCATGAGGACATCGGCCAGGAGGGCGCGGTCCATCGGGCGCCCGCTGTACCGGTGCCAGCCCACCATCGAGTCGAGCACGAGGATGGACTTACGCGGCTGGGTCGAGGCCGGTATGTACCTGTTGGTGTACTCGTAGATCAGCTCGAAGAGATGGTCGTCGTAGAACTGGTTCTCCACGCCGTAGCGCCGGGCCATCCCCTTGAGAATCCTGACCGTGGTGCTCTGGTCGGGCGGGTTCACGTTGATGCGCTGGAGGCGCTCCATGAGCGGCTGGTTCGGGGCCACGTACTTGTGGAACTCGTCGAACGTGGTGGCCGCGATGACCCGGATACCGCGCGCTCCCGAGGCCGCGAGCACCGGCTTCAATGCCTCGACCGAGGCCGCGCTGAGCTGCACCACCTGGTGGAACTCGTCGATGAAGAGTACGAGTTCGACCTGTTCCTCGATGCAGAACACTTCGGCCTCGTCGAACAGGCCCTTGAGGAGCGCCGCCATTTCGTCGGGGGTGCTCAGGCCCGCGATCATCCGCGCCAGGTCGACTTCGAGGTAGAGACGCTTGGTGTCCGCCGACATCGCGGCCTGGACCAGGGCCGTCTTTCCCGACCCCGGAGGGGCCAGCAGGAGTGCGTTGCACAGTTCAGGCCGAGCCATCGCGGCCATGAGCTGGGAGATCTCGCGTTCACGGCCGACGATCTCGCGCTCTGCGGGCTTCAGGGGGTCACTGAACTTGGCCAGCTTCGGATAGAGCTCGTTGAGCCCGTCATCGAAGGAGCCATCGGAGCGGGTGAACAACCAATACCACCTTTTGTGGACGAGAGTGTTACGACTTCGTCTCGATTCCACTCAATTCATGCCCATAAATCATCGTGATTCTAGCATGCGGCGCCACAAGCAGGACAATCCAGAAGGCTGGTTATGAGATGACCATAAATAGCGTGTCGTGAACACGCCGTTCCCCTTCAAGGCACCCCGGGGCCCTCGGCGAAAGATGAAAGAGAAAGGCGGTGAATCGGGATCGCCCCGAGCCTTCCAGGCCGGGCGACTCCACGCCCCTAGTCGTCCAGGTCCAAAAAGCCGCCGTCGTCGTCACCGTCTCCCTGGGCCGCGTGTGGCACCGCACGGGACGGGACGGTCCGGTACTGGTCGGGCAGCGCGCCCCTCACCCGCTCCCGAAGTGCCTCAGGGCTGTTCGGTGCGTAGTCCACCCCGGGTTCCCCGACGCCCCCCTGGCGCTGGGCCTCCACTTCCTCCAGCACCTGGTCGAACACGCTCTTCGGAACCTGCCCCGCCGCGCTTCGCACCGAGGCCGGGGCGTACCGGTCGACCCCCTCCTGGCCTCTGGGGAACTCGTTCAGATCCTCCTCTCCGGCGAAGAGGTCGTCGATCTGCTCCGAGCGCGTGGGGACCACGGGTCGGCTCTCCACCGCCTCCTGCGCCGAGTTCTCGGCCGTGAAATCGGGGAAGTACTCGGCGAGGGTGTACCCGCTGCCCTCTTCGTCGAGTTCGGCGCTGTTCTGGTCGCGCACACCGGCGAACACGACGGGTGGATGTTCCGGGCCCTCCGGCGAGACCACGAGGAAGTCGGTCACGGCGGGCAGCTCCCACACGATGCCGATCATGGACTCGGGTACCCGGAACCGGGGACCGAAGTAGCCCTTGCGGACCAGCTCGCTCAACTGCTCGGTGTCGAACTCGTAGAAGGCGTCGAAGGTCGGTTCGGAACCGGAACGATAGGGCAGTTCGGTGATACCGAAGGGCAGAGGGAAATCCGGGAGCACCCGGATGATCTGTCCCCGCAGGTGCAGATAGGGACGGTGGTTCAGGTCGGTTCCGTGGTGGAGGATCGCCACCACCTCCATACGCACGGAGATGTCACAGGGAAAGGCGCGCAGGGCCTGGGTGCGTACCTTGTCACTGTGCGCCAGGCGGTGCAGCCAGGGGTCGGTGAACTTCAGGGGTGCGGTCTTCACAGGGGAAACTCCTGCTCTCGGAACGGGGGTTCAGGGAACGGGGAAACTCTTGGCGGACGAACTAACGGGGCCGCGGACCTACTGGTCGCCGACCTCGCCCAGAAGGGCTCGCCTGGCCCTCTCGGCCACACGGCGCTGTGCGCGCCAGAGCCAGCGCACCGCGACCAGCACCAGGACGAAGATCAGACCGATGAGGAACAGACTGGGCGACAGCCAGTACGCCATCTGCATCTCGAAAGGCGAGGCGGGACCAACACCTGTTCCGGACGAAACGACCAGGAAGACGTTGGGCACCACGGTCACGGCGACGAACATGGCACCCACATAGCTGAGCAGGGCCACACCGAACACCAGAGCGGCACGGATGCCCCAGAGCAGTGACCGAGTCCCGGACTCGCCGAAACGGGCACGGACGCGGGCTCCCAAGGGGAGCTTCACCGCGTCCTTCCTCTCCTGTTGGGAGGCGGCCGCGCGTTGTTCAGGCTGCTTCCGAGCCAAGCGCTTCCTCTCACGCTTGGCCGATGCGGTCGCAGCGGACTCCGCCTTCTTCTTGCCCGTGAGTGGGGCGGGGCTCATGGGTGTTCTCCCGGGGATGAGTGTGGGCAGGTCAAGTCAGGTCAGGATTCTTCGGGAACCTGGTCGGCCCACTGGACGTCGAGTTGGGTGATCACACCCGCGTAGTCGGTCTTCCAAGCCACCGACAGAGTCGCACGTGCCGACGCCTCCTCATCGTCCTCTTCCGCGGCTTCCTCGACCTCACCGGCGTCGAAGACGTCAACGTAGGCGAAGTAGGAATAGCTGGCGCTCTCGGCTCCGACCACCACCGGCTCGAACGCCCCCAGACTGGCCTGGGCGCCTGAGCCCAATCGGGGAACCCCCCTATCGGCAAGGTCCTGGAAGGCGGCGAGGGTCTCTTCCTCCTCCGGGACCGTCGGGTCGAGCGGAACGGCCCCACCGTCCTCCAGCGCCGAGAGGAGCAGTTCGTGCACGCGTTCGGTGTCCTCCTGAACACGCTCGACGCGCACCGTCGAGGAACTCTCCAAGGACTCGACCCAGTTGACGTGCAGCTCGGACTGAGCATGGTCGGCCTCCTCTACGAGTTCCTCCACCAGGACGGCGACCTGGGCGCGGTCCTCTTCGTGTCCGGACGAGGCAATCCACACGGCGACGCCTCCGGATGCCAACAGCAGAGCTGCCAAGCCCAAGGGAGTCCAGGACAGGACGAGACGCACCCGTCGGCGGCGAAGCTCACGCTCGCGCTCGTAAGCCTCCAGTTCGGCCAGGCTCATCGCTAGTCGTCCCCTCCCTCATCCTCAGTGCCACCATCAACGTCACCGGGACTCCCGACGTCCGTACCCGGTTCGTCGTCCGTGGCGGCGTCACCGCCCTCGTCGTCACCCGCAGTCTCGGTGCCCTCTTCCGCATCGCCCGGCGTGACCGTGCCCAGCACCATACGTTCGAACTTCTTGACGACCGGGTCGTAGGTGCCGTGCAACCACGCCACCATCTGCCCCGTGTCCTCGTCGGTCAGGGTCCAGACCACGGGGATCAGCCCGTCCCGTTCGAAGACCCGCGCCTCGTGAACGCTCCAGGAGAAGTCGCTCATCGAGGAACCCTCGTCCAGCTCGTCGAGAGCCGGAACCTCGGCGTGCCACTGGCTCACCGCGTTGAACCCGTTGTCGTCACGCACCTGCGGGGCGAAATGCGGTATCAGCTGCCGGTCCAGCCCTCTGACTGCCTCTTGACGCAATCCCTGAGCGCAGGTGGTGAGCTCCGCGTTGGTGTACTCACGGGGCTCATCGGGCCTTTCATCCAGGTAGGAGACGCAGTCATCGGTGTCCCCTCTGCCCGGGGTCTCTGTTGGGAGACCGTCCAACGACAGCGGTCCGGAGTGTTCCAGAAAGGTGTTCTGTGTCTCGGCGATGCCGGAGCTGACCGTGGTGGCCTGCTCCAACCATCGCTCGGCTTCGACACGGGTCGGAAGGTCCTCCAGCCCCTGCTGGGCCGCCGTGGTGTTCCGCTGAGCCTCGAACCCGTCCTGCGCCTGCTCCTCCAACAGACTCTGGTGATAGGAACTGATCGCCCCCGCGGCGACGATCAGGACGAGCCCGCCCAAGAGCCCCAGACCGGTTCCGGACCAGTAGGCGATGCGCGCCAGCAGCCGTCTGCCACCGGCCCCCGAACCACCAGCCGAAGAGTCCTCGTCCCGCTCGCCGGGGGAGGCCGGGTCCGAGTCCTGGTCGGATTTACCAGTCGTGTCCAAGAAGAACAACGGACGGCGTTCGGGTTCTTCGGGTTCGCGTTTGCGAGCGGCCACGTTGACCTCCTCCCTTATGTGACAACGAGGGCTTATCCCTCATGAAAAGAACAACTGGATCTGTGTACACACACTAGTGATCACTGTTGTGCTCCTGACACGGAGTCATACCTGTTCCCACACCGACGCGGCGCTGATCGGACGCGAACGATTCCACATCCGACCGAAACAGTTCAGTTGGGTCCGGACTGGCGCATGGGAGAGGTGGCAGCGTATCCCTCGACCTCGGTCACTCCACCATCGCCGTCCGTGGTCAGCAGGACCGTCGACGTACTGTTGGCACCGCCCTCACCGTCGTCGGAAGTGGTCCGTACGTCGACAAACACCAGATAGGAGTACTCGGTTCCGTGTACTGTCATGAGGAGGGAACGGAAATCGCTCACTTGCGAGTCAAGCCCGAGAAGGTCGATGAGCGCGTACTCGTTACCCTCCCGGTCAACGTTGAACGGAGCCTGGGGGAGAAAGGCGGTCATGAACGCCGAGTCTTCCGGAAGACCATAGACATTCACCATCGCGGCACGCGCCTGTTCGTACTCGGCGTGGCTCTCCCATGTCAGCGCGGTGTCCAGCACAGCACCGATGAGCTCCTGGTCGGCCTCCAAGCGTGCCGAGTTGGTGCCGAACACCTCGTCAGCAGCGAGATGACCCCTCTCATCTCTCTCCGCTTCGAGTTCGGCGAGGCGCTCCTCCAAGGCGGAGATCTCCTGCTCCTGTTCGAAGCGGGAGGCCTCCTGGGCTCCCCTCGTGGCGGCGAAGGAGCCGGCCGTCACCATGAGGAACGCCGCTGCGGCGAGGGGCAGGGCGTTACGTCGTAAGAACCCCATCAGATCTCCTGCGCGTCCGTGTCGGAATCCGTGTCCGCGCCCTCGTCGCCATCTGTGCCCGCATCCGGGCCCGTGTCGCCGGCGGGACGCTCACCGATCGTGGTCACTCCGACATAGACGCTGTGGAACATACCGGTCTGGACGTTGTAGTTGGCCTTGGCCCATGAGAGCACTTCACCGCTGACGGCGTCACGATTGAGCCAGCCCACGTCGATGCTGTCGGGAGATTCCTGACGCGGGGCGGCCGAAACCAGTTCCCACGAGTTCAGCGACGGCTCGGAGTACGTGATCCCGTCCTCTTCCAAGCGGACGTACCAAGGGGCGAGCACATCGATCTCCCTCGGCCCGTAGATCGTGTGTGCGTCGGGGTAGTACAGGTCCTCGTTCTCGACGATGCGCGCAGATTCGTCGAAGAGGTCCACCAGTTCCTTGCGCAGGTCGTCCATCGGGGCGTAGACCCCTTCCGGGTCCCCCTGTCGACCACCGGGCTCAGGCCGTTCCGTGTCATTCAGGTCGAAAAGAAGCTCCTGGTAGGTGTTCTGCGCCTCGACGACCTGCTCACCCTTCTCCCGAGCCTGTTCTACTGCCCCTTCCATCTGGCTCACCAGAGCCGAGGCATCCTGTTCGTCCCAGGTATCGGACTCCATCGCGCGGATCTCACCCTTGAGGAGGGCTATGGTGTGCTCGTTGCGCTGGGACTGCCCCTCACTCGAGTCCGTACTGGAAGCCGCCAATGCGCCCGTTCCGACCGCACCGACGAGAAGCGCTCCGCTCAGGCTGAGCCGCACGGTCCGCGCCACATCCCGCTGTGACGAACGGCCACTCTCACGTCGTTCCCTGCGTTCCCGCCTCCGCTGGCCTCTCAGGGCGCGACGCTCACGCAGCAACTCCTGCACATCGTCCCCGGTCAACCTTCTACGGTTGGCACGTTGTTTGGCCTGGTAGTTCTCGAGGCGTTCCATCACCTCCTCGCGGCTCAGCTGGTGCCAGCGCTTCCTGTCTGTTCCACGGCTCTCATCCGTCGGGGCGGAATCTTCTGACGGCCGCAGGGCACGAGCTTCGTGTTCCTCATGTTCTTCGGCCGACACCGCGGACCTCCATTCCCATCAATCCGATCACCTCAGTCCACAAGAGCCCCACCCGACAGAACCGCGACCCGCCCCCGCACAACGAGTCACATGAAGGGCGAAGGGCCAGCAGAAACATGGACATGATCGATGTGATTCTGTGTGTTACTACCCCGGTCTTTAGCGTGAACGCTCACGTCGTCCCACGCTCCAGACATACCCTGATTCTGCCTCAGGCTCCAAATGCGGTGATTCCACACAACACCCTTGATCTGATATTCCTCGTGATTCTCAACGAGCCATGCGGCAACAACGTCCCCTGTCCTCTTCATCTCGGGCGTCGGGATTCTGTCCGCATCGTTTTCGATTCCAGGCGGAATCAGCATATAGTCAATGGCCTCCCCCGTATTGTGATTATCCATCGCACCCCCCGAAAATTCACGAAAACCTCCAGCGTGGTCATAGAATCCACCGAACTCTTCATGAAGGCGTTCATGCAGTTCGCACGTCACTTCATGAATCTGCAGATTCCCGCACTCGATCAGGTCACCCGCACTGAAGACACTCCCGCTCGCACCTTCAGCAACAGTTCGGCACTGAGCAATGACGGCATCACGGCGATTCTGGTTGGCTTCACCCAGGTTGGCTTCGGCCTGCTCAATGATGGAGTCAGCGAGCTCTACGTCAGCTTCCCAATCTCCCATCTTCGAAAACCACATCGAAGCATAGCCTTCTCGCTCGCTGATTTCCGCCGACCCCATGTCGCCAGCGATCTCCCACTTCTTCAACCACGTTTCGGTGGACGCGCTCACTGAGGGCGATGAATCATTGATGAACTGGTCGACAATACTGACGTACTGGGCATCATCACCAGAAATCAAGAACTGCATCTGAGTTTCAAACTCATGCCATTCACCGCCGGTCTCCTCAGCGTAGTCCCGCAACTTCGTATTTCGAGTATTGCTCCACTGCCCCAACCCGATACCGAGAAGGTCAACACCACTACCCTCTGGATAGTCATTATCTTCGAGCTCGGAGAGCTTGAAGTTTTTCTCCTCCGCATCCCTCTTTGTCGAATCGATCCCAAAACTCTCGCCCCCGATGAATTCGACCATAGTCGGATCCATCCGGGATTCCTTGTGGAAGTTCCCAAGAATACCGGCAATATTCTCGTCAGGCATTCCGAGTCCAGCGAGGAACGCGTATACCTGCTCAGCGGACTCCTCCATCCTCTTGTCAACGTCGTCCTCGACGCTGTCGTCGATCTCACGGATGGTGGCCTCCGCTTCCGGGCGGCAGTCGGGAGGCAGTCCGTCACGCTGGGCCGTGGTATTCCCGCTGGCAGCCACCGCACCCGCGCCTATGCCCACCAGGGCCAGGAGCGACATGCCCACCGCGGCCACAGCTCCGGTCGTCGCGCTGATCGCTCCGCCGACGACCGCAGCGACCCCGGCCCCCACGGCCATGACCGCGCTGACCACGGCGTTCACCGCCGTCATAATCGCCGCCATGATCATGCTCATCAGGTTCGCCGCCATGGCAACTGCGGCAGCCATCATGGCCTTGAGCCAACTGAGGAACATCGCGAAGACCATGAGCTGGGCGGCGATGCCCGCAGCGGGCACAGCAGCGACCGCCGCCGCGCCCTTTCCCACACCCTTCATGCTGTCCTCGGACCCACCCTTACGAGCCGTGGAAGTCCCCCCCGCCCCCAAACCAGAAGGACTTTCACCTGGCTCACTGCCGGGCACCTTCCCAGGTCCCGCTCCCACACCCTCCCCAGCAGCACCGGCCCCGCCCCCGACAGCTCCTTCGAGACCGGGAATCGCCTTGCTCACCCCGCCCGAGTCACCTGCTCCCGGCACCGGTGGCTGCGCTCCTCCAGCTCCACCGCCTATTCCTGTCATAGCATCCTCACCTTTCCCTTTCACATCGTCTGAGTTGCCGGGGCTGCTCACGAGGTGTCTTACATCAGTAGGTCAGCAGGACCTCCTCATCAGAGTTGACCGACCCGGCAGAATCAACTCCGCGCAAAGCCACCTCCAACTCCAAAAGCTCGCTGTAGGAGTCGACCTGGTAGGCGGTCTTCAAACGGAAATAATCCTGATAAGCCTGCGTGGTGTTATTCATGATGTCGTTCAAAGGTTGCATCGCCTGGCTCGAGCGCCCGTACTCCCTGAGGTCACTGCCATCAGTCAAGCTCCAGTCGATGTCGTTCGCGGAGAACTGATGATCACCCTGAGTGTCAGATTGGGCCTTTTCGTTAAGGAAAGTGATATAGGAACTCTGCCCATCAGGCATGATCCCCTCCAAATAGCCCTCTTCAACCGTGCCCAAGCGCCAATCGAAGTCGTATCCGCGCGGATGCACCCAGCCAGCGTTCAGCTTTAGAGTCGAATCTGAATCACCCTCCGCTGGCTGTCCTGTGACCGCGTCCCCTGCAAGTTGAATCGGAATCTCTGGCGGCTCGATGAAGACACCGTCGACGTTCACCCGACCCATTTCGCTCTCATACTCGCTGACGCGAGCAAGTACCGCACGCATCTCCAGCAGCTGCTCATCCATTGCCGCACGAATTTCTTCTTCCTGTTCGGCCACCACGAGCTCGTAATACAGGGAAGTAGGGCTGATCCGGCTGGCTTCCAGGGAACTCGCCTCTTCGATACCGGAGGCACCAGGATTGAGAAAGAGCCGCCACTGGTCGAATTCAGCGAACGAGCCGTCATCCTGCAAATCCTCACGCAGTTCACGACCGGTGCCTTCCTTGTAGACCAGCTCGCTGTTGGCCCGCACGGTCAGACTCATGATCTGCTGAGTGAATGGTGCGTCGGAGTCGAGCACCACCCCCAGGTAGCCAGATGATCCGAAGGAGACGATCGATCCCGTGATATTCGTGTTGAGCGCCTGGGTATCGAGCCGCTCAGAGGACCCGGTGAGAAAAGCCTGGTAGTTCGCCGCGTCCGCTGAGAACGATCCTGCGTCCGCATTGCGGAAGCTCATCAAAACCAAGGCTCGGGTTCCAGCACTGTTCCTGTAGATCCCCGAGACATCACCTGAGAGTTCGGTTCTGGACGTGGTGAACGAAGTCGTGTAGAGAGCTGTCTCATCCATCCGGGATCTGTTGTTCACGGTGGCGGAGGCGATGGTACCGACCAGGAGCACGGCAAAAGTGACGGCGAAACAGGTGGTGATGACCCCAAAACGCTCGATGGCATGATGGGGGCCCAGCTTCATTTTCGCAGCATACGTCGTTATAGATTCCTTCAGGCTCATGATGACGTACTCCCGACATATGACTCGATCATAAGTTGGCGCTGTGGAATACACAAAGGGTCGACGGCCATAGCGCCGCCGACCCTCACCAGTACCTATCGATACACGACCGTGCTAAAGGGTGTTGATGTACGGCGGCTTATCTCAGTTGATCGATCCCGAGAACGATCATGCCACCACCCAAATCCTCAATGGTGGTCTTACCACCTGCGGCGATACTGGAAATCAAGTTGAACCCGCCGACCATGAGCGCACCGCCGATAAGGATCAATGCGATGATCTTGACCCAACTGGTCTGGTCCTGCTGGGAGGCCATGAGTTTCTTGATGAGCAGGACCCCGCCCCAGACGACGCCTGCGGTTCCCATAAGCACGAGCAGAGCTCCGCCTGCGCCCTGTACATAACTGGTAGCGCTTTGCAGGAAGGAGAGAAGGTCCCATGACGCTGAAGGGAGATGGGTCATGTTCATGTTTGCTTGTCCTTGTCCTCTGGTCCTGGCCTGATACGACTTGCGGGGGGCGGCGGCTAGATCTCACAGGCCTGGAGCACTGGTGAGGGGCCCAGCACTTGGGGTTCGAATACAGATACCGATACAGGTTGTCGGAAGCAGATTCTAACGGCGGCGAGTTGCCGCCGGCAAGTTTGTCTACTCTTCCTTGAGCAGGGTTACGAGTACCTTCAAGATCTAGTTTTCGTCCTCCCCCCGAGCGAGACAGCGTAGATCCGTCGACGCCATTCGTGACAGGTTCCAGGCCTTCGATCACCACAGACGTCGCTTCTTGGTGGGCTTAGGTGCTGAGGCCCTGCCTGGTCCCGGCTTCTTCGCCCCTGCACCTGATCCCGTACTCCCACCGGTACCACCGCCGGGTGAACTCGTTGCATTGGGCAGGGTTCTTCCCCCCTGCGAAACCTTGTGGCCCCGGCCGCTCTGCGCTTCGTGACTGGCACTGGTCTTCCCGCTGTCGAGGGACGACTGCCCCGCCTGTTGCGAAGCCCTATTGGCCGCGGCGTTCATACGGTTGGCCTTATCAGCCTGCATCACGGCCTTACGTCCGTGCTCCAGAGCTCCCTTGCTATCTCCGCTCATACCACGCACAGTCCCCGCAGCAGCGTTGCCCACTGCCTTGGTTCCCTCCACCGCGGCACCCGCTCGACTCTTGTCGGCGTCGGCGTAGCGTTGAGCGGAGTCGTCCACGGACTTGGCCAACGCCTCCGAGGGGTCATCGGAAAGACCTTCGGATTCCACCCGTCTACCGAGTTGAGCCTGTCCGTCGGCTTCTCGATCTTCTCCATTGGAGCCGAGACCTGAGCCCGAATGATCATCACCAGCGGATGAACCGCCCGGGCCCTCCAAAGTGCCGTCCGTGTCAACGTCTCCGGTAACCGTGCTGTTCGAGGAGGCAGGTCCGCCACTGGTACCGCCGGCGCTCGCCCCACTTCCACCCTTCGCGGCACCGCCGCTCATGGTCCGGCTAGCGCCTCCACCCTTCATCCCCGGAGAGGCACCACCCGGCAGCCTCCCACCGGTTGCGCCTGGAGCCCCACCACCTCCCGCACCACCCGACTCGCCGGTGAACTTCTCAACAAGTTTGCTGCTGGCATCCTCCACGGCCTTCACCATGGTCTTCCTCAGACGCATCGCCATAACGGTGAGCAAGATGATCACGAGGATCGAGACTGACGTGATGATCATCATGATGAAGCCTCCGCTCGCCAAAAAGGCAAGGAACGCGGCTTCTTGCATCTCGTTACTGTCAAGGAGTTCGACGAACGGGGCCTGAATAATCGACGGAATGCTGAGCAAGAACTCCTGTACAAACATGTACAGGAACAAGGTGATGACGACTTCCATGAGCAAGGCGATCGTGTAGACGATGACCTTTGTAATACCAGAGATCACACCCAGCGTCGCAAAGGGCACAGCCGTGATCAACTGGAAGCTTCGCCGGAGATTTCCCATAATCATGGCGAAGGCGTATCCGTAACCGATGACCACAAAGGCACCCAGCACCACCACTGCATGAAGCCAGTAGACAAGGCTCATCAGCCCGCTTCCCACCAGATTCACGGAGTTGTGAATCGACCTAGTCGCTTCACTCGTGGTCTTACCTGAAGAGTATGCGGTATAGGAGGTTTCCCCGAAGTCAGTATTCAGATAGTTGTACATGGCCATGGGGGAGAGATTGCAAGGCCTCGGGCTACCCCTGGCGCTTAGGTTCAGGCCACAGTCTTGAACATCATCACCCTGGGTAGAGAAGCTAACGTTGTCCGTTCCTCGATCACTATAAGCCACGAGTCCGGTTCCCGGAGCGACGGCGAGCAAAGGGTTTTCTTCAACGGGAATCAGATTGCCCTCGGTTTTGACGACATCTTCCGGATCTCCAATGTACTCTTCGAACCAAGTGCGTTCATTGCTGCAGTTCTCGGGCACATTGCCTTCCGCGTCGGGCTGGCAACTAGTCGAGGACTCTCGCAAAGTGGACTTAGCCTCGGTCTCGAATGAAGATCCCAGAACATGAGAGTTCCTCATGTAGCGTTTCAGCATGTCCGAGATCTCTTCATACTTTGCTTCGCTAAGATCAGGCTCCTCCCCGCCCAGGGCGGTCCCGCCCCAGATCTCGTCCGCATCGGATCCCTGAGGAACTAACTCTCCCTCCATTTTCAGGACTTGAGCGTTGATGAGAAGTGCGAGATCCCGAACGCTGGTCTGAGACCGACCGGAAGGGGAACTCGAGTAGTGGTTCCACTCAATGAATACCCCATGAGACTGATCGGGGATTCGCAGCCGTTGATCCGTTGCCCATCGTTCGAAATCCACGAAGGTTGAGAGCACAACACGAGTCCCCCCGCTCGTCTGCCCTTCAGTTGCAACCTCCATAGCATTGAGCATCCCCGTATACATGGATCCGAGAAGAGGGAGTCCCAGAACCAGAAAGAGCAATCGGATGACAAGCTTCTTGAATACCCCTCCTTTATTCAACTTCTGGAACATCATGATTCCCAGAAGGAAGGTAGCAACGAAGAGCGGCACCATGACCGTCCAGGATATGTTCACCAGGACGAGATACCACTCACCAAACCACTGCGAAATTTCCCCGAGGAACCCTTCGGGCGGTTCGCCTCCCACCATCCCGTCAGCGAATTGAGGGTTCAGCCCATTCACTGCCCAATAGAAGAGCTTGAAGGGATTGATGAAAATCAAAAATGAGATGATCCACGACCACAGGAGGTCCAAGAATGCCATCGCAGTATACAGGAACAGAATGATACCGCCGGCGAACATATTCATAAAGGCGATGGACAGTCCAGTACTGGTGCTATCGAGCCCCAGACCGTTCAGAGTTGCCCCAAAGAGGGCGTAATTTCGAGCCCCGTCGTCACCTTCATGAACTCCGAGTAGAGTATTGTAGCCCACGCTGTCCGACGATTGCGCCACACGTGAATTGAGCCAGCCGGAGATCGGATTATAGTTCTCATCGGCGTATCCCAGCATCGATCCTGCGCTCGCAGGATTGCTCAGGATCTCACTCCAACCCTCCGCGTTGCCCGCGTCAAAGTTGACGGCGCTGTCGGGTTCCTGCGCAGTGGAGAAGAGTGCCGTCAGTGAAGACGAGAGTCGGTAGAACGAAAGCCCGTCGATATCGTCTTCGTTAGCGTGCGCGGTGCCTGTCGATCCCGTCAATAGGATCAGTGGGAGGAGCAACAGCAGTGCCCAGGAGATCAGCCTCCGAGGAAAACTGCTCGGTTCCTTGACCGTACCGGAAGGCTGAGCACAAGCCTCGGCTGAGTCCGGCGTCTGGCGCACACGGGAGAGCCCGATCAACTCCATCGGCGCGTCCTTCTCTCTCACCAGCATCTACCGGCCTCGATTCATTCGACCGGGATTACTTGAAGACAGAAACGCTTGATCCTGATTCTCGGGAGTGGAGTGACGAGTCCGCTTCCTAGACGGTTTGAGACGTTCCCTCTGCTCCGCTAGTTCCGCGTCCAATCGTGCTTCGGCCCCCTGGTCGGCTACGCGTTGTGACCTCTCCTCGGCTCGCTCTCCTTGGGCTGCCACGATCGCCGAGGACTGTTCAGGCTTCACACCATCCTCATGACCAGGCCGAGTCGCCCCCAGGATCTGTGCGCGCCGTTCGGCACGGGCTGGATTGATCCCCAGCGGCAGGTCGAGGTGGAAGACGACGTTGGTGTGCCCACGGCGCAGGTAGGCGAGGTTCTCCCCTCGGGTGGTCACCAGTCGTTCGAGGTCGGGTGGGATGTCCTGGTGCAGTTGACGCTGGTACTCCGTGACTGTCGCGTCGCGCATCTGTCCCAGAATCGTCCAGTCAGCCGCGTCGAAGCGGTTGAACTTCGAGTCGGCGAGCATCCTGTCGACGTCGTTGTACAGATAGGCCACCCGACCGCCGCGCAGGAACAGGTGGGAAAACTGTTCGGTGAGATACTCCTTGATACGGTCATCGATATTCTCGGCGCCGTGGATGATCACCGTGTCGCCCAGACTCAGGTTGTCCACGGCGAACCCGATCACGTTCACCAACTGCGCCATGGCCACACCCTTGCCGCGCTTGAGCAGCCGGGAGAAGTCGTACAGGACACGTCGGGCTTCGGAGACCCCATCGATCTCGTCATTGGTGTGGGTGTTGAAGAGATCGCCGTTGTTGTCCAGCAGATCCTTGAAGACCAGACGCAGGATGTTGTAGGCGTGCAGCATCTCGTCATCCCGGGCCGTCGAATTGGCCAGTGCTCGATACTTGGTGTCGAAGTACGAGACGATGTCCTGCAAACGCGGCACCTGTGTGTGCGGAATGCCCACCACACGCAATCGGTCACGGTTGTGCTTCGCGTTTCGGGCCCACATGCCCTTGTCGATGTAGAACTGGGTGAGGGTCTCCTTGAGCGACCCGCGGATGATAGAGCGATCAGAGTCGGTAGTTTCGTAGGCCTGTTCGGCCATCAGAACAACCTTCTCCAAGTGCGCCGGAAAGATCCCGAGTTCGTCTTCGGTCTTGCCGAACATCTCGAACATGTTGATGTCGCCGGAATTCATGTCCAGCCGTGCGGTAAGCCGGTCCAGCCGCGGGCCCAGCTCGTCCATACGCGCGCCGTTGAGAATGATGTGGACGGTTCGAGCGTTGGCCAGCAGGGCCGACTGTGAAATCTTCGACCCCCACATGTCCGGGATGTGTGCCCGATTCAGTACGGGATTGACCCCGCCATCCGCCACGACCACGTGGTGCTCGTAGTCATTGACGTTGAAGAGCACTGCTGAGTTGTTCACGTCTCCGACCATGGAACCGACGTATTCACCGGCCGGATCGTTCAGTCCGTTGGTGACCAGGGAGTGGGACCCGGCAAACTCAACACTGGTGAAGTGAAATCCCTTACCGCGCTTGCGCTCGTTCTTACCGAAGAGGTTGGTCAGCTCCTGGCGCTGCTCTCCGGGATAAGCTGCGACCTTGAGCGTGCCAAATCGATCGATGTAGAGCCGACCGATACGTTCGACGGCGTCATCGAGGACCTCCAGGCTCGGTCCCCGTACCAACAACCGGTTGTGTACGTGCAGATAGCTGGCACCGTCCTGGATCTCACCGGCGACGATCTCCATATCATCGCTGACCTTCGCGGATTTGCGCCGTGAGGTCATGGTTCCGGACTGAGCCTGCTCACCCTCCTCCATCCGATCGAGTTTCTCGACCGTCCGGACCTTTTCCTCGATCCACTTCTCACCCATACGGCGGACCTGTTCGAGTACCACCACCGTGACGCCGTCAGGCAGGCCGACGGGGATACGGTTGATACCCCAGAAGGCGCCGAAATCGTCCCTGGCTCCGTCATCGTGGAAGAAGCCGAGGATACACGCGAAACGGTCGTCAAGTTGGAAGTAGTCACTCCGGAAGACGTAACGTTCTTTGGGCTTGAGGGCGAGCAGAAACGGGTAGTCCGCAAAATTACCGCTCAACTGGCGGGCCTTTTTCTCGGCGGCCTTCCGTTCTTTGGCGCTCATCCCCTCATACGGGTCCTTGTCACCGTCCGGGCTCCGCTCCTCGGACTTCTGCTCTTGCTGAGCCAGATCGGGGAAAAGGGTGCTGAAGCTCGGGGGAGGAGCCACATGTGACGGCTCCTCCTGATGATCGGGAGTGCTCGGGTCGGCCTGCGACGACGCACGGTTGCCTTCGGAGAGCGCTCCGGGCAGATGCCCGTGCGAGGTCCCGGCAGCACTACCTGGAAACCCTGCTCCGGTACTCATGAACGCCCTTCATTCTCTCAGAAATCACTTGGTCCGGCGGGACATCCTGGCCAGGCTCACGGGAACTGCGGCATTGGGTCTCGGGAACGGGATGCGCGATATCATCAGCCCCCATGGATCGATCACCGGGACACGGTATAGATGGTTCTCAACATCTCGTAGAGGTCGTTCGACCCCAGCATCGAAGCCTGTTTGATCATCAGGCTGGAGCCCTCAACCTCGGCCCTCACCAACGCGTGCGCCCGCCTGAGCGCTTCGAGGTTGTCAGCCTTGAGGACGAGATACTGGTGGATGGAGTTGAACTGTCCGCCCACGTACTCCTTGAGGATCGAATAGCGCTCATCCAACAGCTCGAACAGCTCAGGATCGCGGACCTCAAGATTACGGTTGAGTAGCTCCAGGTTCCCGAGCTGCCGGTAGACCCGTTGCGGCTCCTTGGTGGTGACCCAGATGTACTCCACGTCGGTGTCCACCTTGCGCCAGAACGCGTCAACCCTGTTGAGAATGGCCTTCTTGTCTTCGTCGAAAACTAGTACCGAAGCGGAACCCACCACCAGGTAGGCCTGACCGACCGTGCCGTCAAACCATTCGATGTAGCCACTCTCATCGACGTTTTTGACACCCACCACAGAAGAGAAGGCGCTGGGGTCGGAAGTACGCCTGGTAATGACACGGCGAGCGGACCGTGGCACGTACTCCATGAGCGCGGGCAGAGAGCTGAACCGCATCTCCTTGGTCTTCGAGTACTGACCGAAGAACGCGGTGGCTGTCAACCACCAGATGACGACCAGGAGGATGAGCCACCAGTCAGCGTCAGATACGAAGGACGACGTGCAGACCCAGAACAGGACCAACAGGGAAACGGCCCAGAACAGGATCACCTTGGTCGGCTTGGGGCGCATCTGCCATCCGCCGCCGACCAGCGCGATCTCGTGGTCCAGGAAGGACCGGTCCAGACTCGTGGGGATCTTGAAGACGCTCTTGGCCACGCCACACTCCTCTTCCACTCGTAGCCGGGATCACCTTGGTTACTACGAGGGGTCTGCGCTCACGGTCGCCCGCCAGTTTCGCTAGTACTCGGCCACTCCCGCGCGGGTCGTCGACTGACCCGGATGAGATCGGCGAACTGGGGGCCGTTCTCCATGGTCACTACGGACGATCGATGCGGCGGTGCCGCGCCTCATCGTCGGTGTTCGACGTTCCTACCGCCCGCTTCCGCGGGCTTCGGGACAGTGGACCTTGACACCCTACTCAGGAGCGTAAGCAGGAAAGAAGGAGGGGGTTGGGGGAAGAACGGGAGCTCCTGCGGCGAGGGGAGCGAAGTTCGGCGGGCTCAGTCGATGGGAGTCCACGCGCACCCACACCTCGGGTCATACACGAGCTCAAGCGGTCTGCTCTGGCAGCGGGAGTACCGCTCCCGCTGCACACTCTCAGGGGGAACATCGTAATCGGGGGTGAGTCCCACTCCGTTTGTGGGGCGAACTCGAACTTCACGGGTCTGCTTCTCCGCTCTCGTACCCACACGGCTAGGTCGCCTTGCGTGGTGTGAGTTGCGCTTCGCGTATCCGCGGTTCTCATTTTGACAGGATCTATCTCCCCTTGCGGATGTCTCTTCCGCTCTCAGCCACGGCCACAGTCGACACTTCTCGGCATTACCCGAGGTCACCGGTAGGGCAGGGACCATCGACCACGTCGGATCGCCAATTGGCCGGAAGCGGCCACGTGTCACCCTTCACTCATGACACACTGACCTGCTAAGAGCGGTCCTGGCTCAGGTGTGTGCGCCAACGAAGGAGCCCGACCAGCCTTACTGCCGCTCGGCTGCCGTCGGATCGACTCCCCACAGTGCGCATGGGCATTGAGACTTCGCGCAACCGTGCCGCCGGGAGAGACGCCGTCTTAGTGATCGCGGAGACCCGAATCGCCCACGTTCGCCGATGATCACCAGCGTGGAGTGCGCACAGGTGAAGGAGGTGTTCGTGGACGCCTCTTACCTTCCCGCCAGCAGGCTTCGCTTCCGTACCCCCGGCCCGGCTCCGGTCTACTCAGCTCCTGCGAGGTCACCCTTGATAGCCCTGATCTTCGTGTAGATCGACCGCCAGGCCGGAGCGAACTCGGCGAACCGCGCCGACTGGTGGGTGGCACCCCATCGGTCCAATGCACACGATCGCCGTTTGCTGTCACCTCCGCTCATGGGCGCACGCTGTCCCCGTCAGCCTGCGTCTGCTCAGGTCGTCGGGGGGAGGTCATTTCGCAGCACAGGAAATGTGAGGTGTTCGTTCCCCATCTCACAGAGTGCCGAAATACGGAGCGACATCCATGGTGACACGGGGCATAGGGTGGCGTGCAACACAGAAGAACACAGGGGAGGTAGAACCGATGTCCCTGAACGGAACCAGGAGGCGAGGCCAGCGCTCCCTCAGCCTGCGCCGTCTCATAGCCGTGGGTATCGCTGTGGCGATGCTATGGGGACTCTTCTGGCTCATCTTCCAGTCAGGATTAACAGATCCAGTAGTGGAATTGGCCGACCCCGTCATCGATCATCTGATCGCGATGATCAACGAGCCCCTAGGGATTGATTGGGGAGGACGGCTTCTCGCGATCGCGGCCATCATCATCCCTCATTTGCTGGTGCTGCTCTTCATCTTCGATGAGAGGTAGGCCCCAGTGTGAAAGGTGTGTGGAAGTGATCGGCCCCCTTCCACACACCTTCATTTCCTCACCTGAGTGACCGGATCATCTCCCGCCACTACCAGAAACAGGGCACTATCTCATTCATCCGGGAACCCTTCCATATCGATGGGCTGATTCGGGTCCGCGATACCTCCCTCGCGGGAGATGCGCTCCTGGACCTGCTTTTGCAGATCAGCCCAGCGCTCATCGTCCTCACCTGGCACGAAGCCGAGCAGTTCCTTGAGATTCAGGGCATCCACAAGGGATTCTTTCTGCTCTTTCGGCTCTTCCATTTTGGCGCCTCTCTGCGTTAGTCTTCTCTATACTACGTACCGACCGGGCGTCCACTCAGGCTCCAGGAGTCAGATCCGCATCCTCCTTCTGGCCCCGCTTCTGTGCCTGAGGAGCCACCCCCTCTGATTTGCCCGCCAATTCCTGCATGTGTCGAATGAGATCCTGTGGTTTGTTGGAATTTCCATCGGACGATCCTCCGCTCTCCTGCGGAAGGGGCTCCTGCGCCTCACCCTGAGGTTCTTTCTGGTTAACGGCCTCGTCCGGCGAGATCGGACCCGGAGGCTCTTCGAGAGCGGGTTCGGGTGCTGTGGCGGAATCCTGGGGCTCCACTGTGGACACGACCTCCGCATCCTGCTCAGAGCGGCCTTCCCTGATGAGCCAAAGGACGTCCTTCATGGCGCCCGTCGCTCTCGCGGTGAAGCCTTCAGGTAGGACCTCGTGAAGCCTTTCCGCCTTGACCGGATGCCGGTTTGTATAGGCCTCCATCGCCGCGATCACCGCTTGAGGATAGGCGTCATTCGGATTTACTCCATCGGCCTTCATCGCAGCAGTGGCTTCACGGCTGCGCCCTGCCCGAGCTCGCGCGTCGGGGTCCTTGATCAATTCAACGAAGCCAGGATAGTCCGCTGTCCCGGCACCATAGATGTGCTGGGTGAGGCGCTTCTCGAAATCGGCCGCGTTGCGAGAGTCAGCGAGGTCTCGGTAGATGCTCTCGCTCAGTTCCGCGCTGTGCTCAGCGGCGCTCTTCGGCCAACGCGCGCGGAGCGGATCTCCAGGAGGGAGCCCCACCTTCTTGCGGTTGTAGATGGCATCCAACTCGGGGTACTTCTTGGCCTCGGTCGCGATAATGCCGTGCATACGGCGGTCAACCTTGGAAGGGTCCAGACCGGAGTCCTGGATACGCTCATCGAGTACGCGTAGTGCGCTGTCGTAGCGCTCCTTGATCCTGTCCTGGTCCGCTCCGGGTTGACTCGCTTGACGATATGCCTTCAGGCCGATGGCCACCTTGAGCAATGCGGCGCTCTTCACGGTCAGCGGCTCGTCGACATGCGGTTCTCGCCGCTGCGTCTCCTCGAGGTTTCTGCGCCGCTCGTCGATCTCATCCTGGCTCAGCTGCGGGGTCTGCTGGTCAGGAGATCCCGCACCTCCCTCGTAGCGCTGGGCCAAGAGCTGCTCCTGGCTGTCGAGATTACCCCTGACGGCTTCCGCCACATCTCGATGTTCGGCTCCCGCATAGGGTCGGTTTCTCAGCGAGGAAAACCACGTCGAGAACGTCGTCCCGACAACCGCAACCATGTCTTTCGCCTTGATTAGGTTCTTGTAGAGAACCATCGTCCAGCTCATTTCCGTCACAAATCGACGGTGGACATCGGAGATGATGTCGTTCTGCTGACCAGGCGTCACTCCATCTGAGAGAATGTCTGAATTCGCGACCCTGTCGAAGACATCCTCATACCTTTTGTCGATTCTCTTCTTGAATTCATCCCTCGTTCCGCGCACGGGATTATTCGCAGCCGAGAACTCTCTGAACCTACGCATCCCGCGGCCGAGAGCTCCTCCCCTCGAAGGAGGACTTTCCGAGGAGACCTCACCCCTCTTTTCCTCCTCCGCCGCCGGATTGGGGTGCGTCTCCGCACCCAAAACTCTACTTTTCCTTCTTGCCACAGACCCATCCTTTCGCTTTCACTTCGATCACAAGTGATCTCGCCTAGATTCCCGGCCGATCGATCCCGACCCGGATGATCCTCTACTCAAAATCCTAGATGGGAATCGAAAATCCGGTCATCTTCCAACCCTCAGGCAAAGTTGCTCATCACCGCACCACGTTGCGAGGGCAGGGGGCAGTGGTCAGGATCAGGGCCCGCAGGCGCACAGGACTGTTAATGCCGGTCACGGGGTTCGAACTCCTCGGGCTTGACTGGAATCGGGAACCAGAACGTTCCCGGCTAACTGCACCACAACCAATCCTGACACCACGGGCGCGGTACATCAACGCTTCCGCACCACCCCTGGGAGCCCGCTGGTAACTCCATCGCCGGCAACAACGGCTCCGACCTCGAATTTCGTCTGCCTGGCCGCCGACCTCCGGAGTAGTACACCGCCCAGCTTCCCGGTATGTGAGCAGAGGGATGGGGGCGAAGACCGGCACCGACCACGAACTTGCCGCCGCTCGCCGGTATCGTCCCGGCGCACCGCTGGCATCTGACTGGTATCGGTCTGAACGGATCGCGGCCGAGCACCCCCCAGACTCTTCAGAAACCGAACCCCCTCTCTTCCGAATCTCGGCCCTCATGTCTCACATCTTCATTTTTCGCCAAATCGGCCAAATATGCTCTCAGATTATCTACCTCACGCCTGTTGAAGATGGGTTCCACCCGTCGGACAGCTTTCGGCGCGACTTCCATAACCGAGTTCGCCCCGTAGTGAGACTTCGGTTCTTGCACCCCCGGAAGGCCCTCCCCCTCCACGAATGCCATGATGCGAACCCGCGCGAGCGCGGCAAACTCAGGAGACATGTCCAACTTCGGAGGCGATTCCGTGATAGCTCTCTTAAAGGATCTCCTAAATATCTCTCCCTGGACTTCATCGCCGATCCAGTCCTGCCTGAGCCCCATCCGGAGAGGGGAGTTGGGGGCTCGAGTCGCATTGCCGAAATCCCGAAAGACTTTACGGAGATCCTCCTCGTTATTCACGTCCGAGAATCTTTGGCTGAGAGTTTTGAAAATATCACGATAGTGTGCCTCGGGGGTCATTGTGGGGCGCAACGTGAGCTCTTGCATAGGCACGATGCGTTCACCCGTCTCCGATGCTGACCCAGCCAGCTCACCATGCGCGGTTTCTTTGAAGATGGGTGAGAGCTTCGGGTCCCTCTTCACAATGTCACGCGTTTCGGCGTTCACCTGCGCCTGCAGGCCTGCTGACTCCGTGCACCTATTGAGAAGTCTCAGGCCCTCTCCATATTTTTCTCGAATCTTCTCATTTCCAGAACCAACTCTGCGCGAAGCGTCATAAGCGGCCCGGGCGAGACCCACCGAGATCTCTGCGATTCTTTTCGCGGAGCGGACAGGAGTTCCGTTATCGAGCAGCAGCAGCTTCCTCACTTTTCTGGGCCAGGTCGATGAAATCGAACTACTGAAATCGGGGATACCGCGATGGGGGTTCTTGTCAACCAAAGCCGATTTCCTTCACGTATGCTCGTATGGCGCTTGAGTGAGGTCTGAACAGCGAGTGCTGCGGGGGCGACGTCGAGGAGTCATCCCGCGCCGAGCACCCTGGCGAGAATCGAAGTACCTGGCGATTTGTTTCACGTTCACATTTGCCCGAACGCTGGTCCCGGCATAGAACTCCCTAGACGAACTCGGGATTCATTTCGCCCAATCCCATGCTATCCCGGACATGACTCTCGTCTACAACTCCTTCGAGAGGGAATCTTCCTCCCGGCTTTCCCTAGTTACCTCTGGCCCACCGTTGACGAGGTCGAATCGCATCAGCCGAGTAGCGCCGAGGCCATCGACCGACCGAGAGAAGCGACAAATCGGGCGCCGACCTCGGCTCCCTGGAGCCTGCCGGCTCTAGTAGCTTCCCCACATGCGAACAGAGGGATCGGCGCGAAGACCGGAACCGGCCGCCTCGGCCCCACCCGCTACCCGCGTGCTGGTACCTGACCTGGCGCGCGGGGTGATGCTCCTCCTCATTGCGATGGCCAACACCCGCTACTGGTTCTCGCCGGACCCCACGGCTTCGGCGGCGGTCGACGGGATCGTCTCCGGGCTGCTGTTCCTGGCGGTGGACTCCCGCGTGTATCCGCTGTTCTCGCTGTTGCTCGGGTTCGGGTTGGCCGTGCTCGCACGCCGGTTCGTCCAGGAGGGGGTGGACGCGGGGCTCGACCGGGTGGCCGCGCGGAGGCGGGCCGTCGCGCGGTTGCGCGGGCGGGGCCTGTGGCTGGTGGCGTTCGGCGGGGTGCACGCCCTGGTGTTCGCGCAGGACATCCTGGGGGTCTACGGGATCGTCACGGTGCTGGTCGCGGGGGTCGTCACCACTCGCCGGTGGCGGGTCGCGCTGGTGGCGGGTGGTGGGGTCTGTGCCCTTTCCACGCTCTTCCTGCTGGCGGTGGGCCCGGAGTCGGCCCTGGAGCGGGGGTACGGCGCGGCCGCCGGTCTGTTGTTCGAGGAGGGGGTGCTCGGGTTCGCCACCAGCCTGGCGCTGTGGGTCGTCGTGGCGCCGGCGACGGTGCTGACCTCGATGGTGCTGCCCGGTGTGCTGGTGGGCGCGTGGCTTGCCGGGAGGGGGCCGGTGGAGCGACCGCACGAGTGCCGGGGACCGCTCGCGGTGCTGGTGCTGGTGGGGCTTGTGGTGCCTGTTGTGGTCACTCCGCTGGTCTGGGCCGGTATGGACGGCACCGGAGCCGGGGCCCGGGTTCTGGTCGCCTGGCACCAGGGGCTGGCCGGGCTGGTGGCGGGGGCCGCGTGTCTGGCACTGGTGGCTCTGGTCGGCTCGGTCCGCGGCGTCGGAACGGGTGTGGTGGGCCGGGCGCTGACGGCGACCGGGAGGCGGTCTCTGTCCGCCTACCTGGCGCAGACCGTGCTGTTGGCGTGCGCGGCCGGGGTGTCGCGTCTGGGGGGTGTCGACTCCTTGGCACTGGTCGGGCAGTTGGTGGTCGCGCTGGTCGTCTGGTCGGTCACCGTACTGCTGTGTCGGTTGGCGGAGCGGTACGGGGTGCGCGGGCCCGCGGAGCGGCTGCTCCGTCAGCTGGCGGCCGCGCGCGGTTGACGGCCCGGGTGGACGGCAGCGATCGCGGCGGCCGCGCCCGCCAGGACGACGCAGAACACGGCCGGGGTCGCCAGCGCCGTGACCAGGGATACCGGCACCAGGGCCGACGCCAGGTTGAACAGCGCGTGCAGGAGTATGACCGGCCAGATCCGGTGCACGTGCTCGTAGACGAACGCCAGCAGTACCCCCAGGGGGAGGGCGACGGCGATCTGCACCGGGTTGCCGTGCAGGACGGCGAAGATCGCCGAGCTGGCCAGGGCCGAGGCGAGCACCGTCCAGCGGCGGCGTAGCAGCGGGTAGACCAGGCCGCGCATGAGCGCCTCCTCGCCCGCGGGAGCCGCCACGACCAGCGCGAACAGTAGGAGCAGCACCGGGACGGCGTTCTGGGCTCCCTGGACGGAGTCGAAGGCCGAGGAGCCGTAGCGGGCGTGAATCCAGACGGCCAGCGTCTGGCCGCCGACGAAGCACAGCACCAGGCCGAACAGGACGAGCCCCCAGAACCCGGGGTCGTGCGCCCGGACGGAGGGTGGAGGGGGTGTCCGGGTGCCGCGCTGCCATCGGCGCCAGAGCGCGACAACGGCGAGGGTCACCAGTCCGGAGACGACCGCGCCGAGCACCGCCGAGCCCGACAGCAGGGCCGCCGAGAGCGAGACGGCGGCGTACAGGGCGAGTCCGCCCGCGCACTGGGCGGTGATCGCCCACCAGGAGGACGACCGTTCGGCAGGGGTGGCCGTACCGGGCGCGGCCACCTAGGCGTTCTCCGCTTCGTCCGGGGCCGGGCGGTTGGCCGCGGCGGCCTCCCGCTCGGTGGTCACGTGCACGATCTGCCGTACCCAGGAGCCGTCCTGGTAGCGCCGCACGCCCTGTTCGGGCGGGCACATGACGAGGATGCGCAGACCCAGCTGTTCGGCCTGGTCGAGGACGAGTCCGGGCAGGGTTCCGATACCGAACTCGGCCTGGGGTGCGCCGTCCTCGCGCACGGTCGGGATGAGCATCAGGTTGGCGTCGAGCGCGGCGATGCGGTCGGGGTCGACCATGACCGTCCCGTCCGCCGCGTCGCGCAGGCGGGGGGCGTCGGCCATGGTGACGTCCTCTCCTGGGACCCGGGCGGGCTCGGTGGCCGGGTCCTCGCCCGGGGTCAGCTGGCCGAAGTCGAGCAGGTCGTAGGGGACGCCCGCTCCTTCCAGGGCCAGGGCGACGGCGACTCCGGGCAGCGTGGTCAGGTCCACGACGCCGCGTTGGAGGTCCAGGCTTCCCACCAGGCGCGTCACGGTCTCACGCAGGAGGAAGGTCGTCGCTCCGGGGTCGGCGACGAAGGCCACCGTCCTTTCCACGCGCGGTTCTTCGGTTGCGGCGGTCTCGCTGATGGTGTCGCTCATGAGTGGTGTCCGTACGGTCCGGGGATGGTGTCGCGCCCGCTGGGGCGTGGGGGCGTCGCCGCCGTTCCGGTCGACTCCCGCGCAGGGGAGCGGCCGCGGCGCGGTCGTCGGTGCGGGGGTGGACCACGGCGGGCGGCGGGCGGCAACCGGGACCAGCCTAGCTTCCGGTGCCCGGCTGGTGTCCGGTCCCCTGCGGCACCTCGGGCCGACGCGGCCGGGCCGCCGGCAGGCGCCCTCCGGGATTGGGCGCGGACTTCTCCCGACGGGTTCTTGGGTGTTCGGGAATGGCGGAGGTTCCTTTTGTGACCCTGTCCTCTAAAGGTTTCCCGTCCGTTCCCGCCGGAGCGCACGGAAGGGTTTTCCCGATGGGTCCGACCGATGGTGACCGCAACCGGTCAACGTCGGTCGGGGCGGGGAGCCGTGTGCCGGGCAGGCTTACAGTGGGAGTTCCGCCGGCGCCGGTCCCGTCGGCTCCCCGCGTCTTCGGACCGCTCCCCCACCCCCTCAGAAGGGAAGCACCCCCATGCCGACCCCCGGGCGTACCTCCGTCGGCCGTTATGAGCTGCGCGGGAGGCTGGGGCGCGGCGGCATGGGAACGGTCTGGCACGCCTGGGACCCGGCCCTCCAGCGGGACGTCGCTGTGAAGGAGGTGCTGCTTCCCCAGGGGATGTCCGCGGACGAGCGGGCCGAGGCGCACGCCCGCACGCTGCGGGAGGCCCAGGCGACCGCGCGGATCAGCCACACCTCGGTGGTGACCATCCATGACGTGCTCGACCACGGCGACAGCCCGTGGATCGTGATGGAGCTGCTCAGCGGGGCCTCGCTCCAGAGCCGGATCGACACCGGCGGCCCGATGCCGGTCGAGCGGGTCGAGGAGGCGGCGCGCGCCCTCCTCGGGGGCCTGCGGGCCGCGCACGCGGCGGGGGTCACACACCGGGACGTCAAGCCCGCCAACATCATGTGCACCGAGGACGACCGGACCGTCCTGACGGACTTCGGGATCGCGAACGTCGACGGCGGCACGGCCCTGACCCAGACCGGTGTCTACATCGGTTCGCCCGAGTACATGGCGCCGGAGCGCTTCGAGGGTGAGCGCGCCCTGCCCGCCTCGGACCTGTGGAGCCTCGGGGTGACGCTGTACTGCCTCTTGGAAGGGCGTTCTCCCTTCAGGCGCGACAGCATCACCGGGATGATCAGCGCGGTGATGACCGCTCCGGTTCCGAGCCCGTCGAGGAACGGCGCGGCGGACTCGCCCCGGAGCCGGGCCCTGTGCGCCCTCATCTCCGCGCTGTTGACGAGGGAGGTGGCGGCGCGGCCCGGTCCCGCCGAGGCCCTGGACCTCCTGGCGCGAGAGGGGTCGGCGGCCCGGGCGCTCGTGGACACGGGGCGCGCCGTGCCCTCGGAGGCGGGTGGACCGGACTCTTCGGGGGCGCCGCCGGTGTCGGGGCCCGACGCCGGGACCCCGGTCCCGCACACCGGTGGAGACGCCGCCCCGGACCGGGTGACTCCGAACCCCGACCGCCAGGTCCCGGTCGCGCCGCCCCGGCCCCCGGACGCTGTCCACCAGACCCCGAGCCCCCTCCACCACACCCCGAACCCCCTCCACCACACCCCGGACCCGACGCACCAGACCCCAAATCCGCACCGGCCCGCGCCGACCCACCCGACCCATGACACGGTCGCACCGGTGCGCCACGCACCGCCACCGACCCACCGGACACCCAACCCCCTCCTCGGCGCACCGGGCGGGTCGGGAACGCCGAGCGGCGCGCACCCTTCCCAGCGGTGGAGCGCGCCACCACCAGCGGGGTATCCGCACGCCGTGGCCGCCCATCGTCCCGCCCCGGACGCGGGCTCCCGATTCCTCGATGGCGTGGGGCACACCGGGAGCGGCTCCGCGACGGACGACGCGGAGAAGCCCGCCGCGGTCCTCACCGCCATGGTGATGCTGGGGATCAACGCGCTGGTGCTGTTCGTACTCACCGCGGTGGGGTTGGGAAGGGTCGGAGACGACGGTGCGGACACGTCGTGGGGCGGCGTGGTGTTCCTGGGGGTGTGGGGTGTGCTCTCCGCCTTCGGCGTCTTCGGTGTGCTGACCCGGTCGCGCCTGGTGTTCGCCCTGGTGGTGATCGGGCAGGGGGTCGGGGCGGTGTTCCTGGCGATGAGCATGTTCACGGTGTTCATCTACACGCCGGAGCTGATGGTCGTGTACACGCTGATGCTGCTGTACACGCTGGGGATCGGCGGACTGTTGCTGCTGCCTGGCCGATCACGCGCCTACTTCGGACTCGGGTAGCCGCGGTCACCGGAGGACGGCCGGGCCGGGTGTCCCGGTCCTCAACGCCCGGCCCGGCCGTCCTCCGCGGGTTCGGGGAGCTCGGCGAGGTCGCTGACCGCGGCCAGCACCCGGGTGACGCTGTCGTCGCGCACCCGGCGGGCGGCCTCGGCCGTGCCGGACAGGTCCCGGACCTCGGATGAGGGCACGGACATCAGTGAGGCCTCGGCCCGCAGCGCCGCGTAGGCGTCCATGGCGTCGAGTGCCTCCTGGCACTGTTCCCACTCGCGGTGGGCCAGGACCGACTCCTCCACCAGGCGCCCGTACTCGACGATCTGGTCGACCCGGTCCCGTACGTGCTCCCGCGCGGCGACGAGGTGGGCGCGCTGGTGGCGCAGGACGTCGAGCACCCGGGGGGAGGAAGCCTGTTGCCAGCGCCGGAGGAACCCCCGCCGCAGTTCGCGCTGGCGGGTCAGCAGGGACGCGATCCGCCACTCCTCTTCCCTCAGGACCGCGAGCCCGCGGGCGGTGTCCAGGGTGTCGGAGGAGCCCAATTCGACCCGGGCGTCGGTCACCTGGTCGATGGTCCGTTGCACCGCCACGAGCAGTTCGTGGTCGGCGGCGCTGACGTCCTCCGGCGTCACCAGGCGGTCACGGTGGTCCTCGTCGTCCGGGTCGTCGCGGGAGGTGAGCGTGTCGGCGGTGACCATGCCGACCAGGAGGGCGAACAGCAGCCAGGGGACGCCGCCGGGCGGGTCCTGCGGGAGCAGGTCGAACAGCCACAGCGGTGCGGTCGCGAAGGTGCCCGCGCCGACGACGCCTCCGGCGGCGCGCACCACGGGGTCGGTGTTCCTGCGTACGAGGAGTGCGCCGACGTAGGCGACCAGCCCGATGCTGGCGATCACCATACCCAGGTACCACCCGGCGGTGAGCAGGGCCAGGACGAGGGTGAAGGCGACCCCGAACAGCTGGACGCCGCCCTCGCGCAGGCGCAGGGCCCGGCTGGTGGGGGCTCCGTTGTCGCGTGTGCGCCGGGGCTCCTGGCCGGCGGCCTGGCGGTACAGCTCCTCGCGTACGTCGTCGGGGAGGGCGGTGTCGATGACGGGGCGCGGCCGGATGACGTCCTCACTCATGGGCGGTCCCTCGTGAGTGTCGGTCGGGGTGCGGGGAGGGCGGGGTGCGGGGAGGGCGGGGTCGGGCGGGGCGGGTCCGAAGGTCCGGGGTACTCTCCTAGATCCCCATCCTCGTCGCGCCCGAACCCGACTTCCCCGTACCCTTCGTCCCCCGTTGTCCGTCCCTGCCCCGGCCGGGCGCCGCTGAGCTGCTCCGGTTCCCCAGCTACCGCTCGCGGCCGCTTGCGGACACCAGGGGGTCGCCAGCGGGTTTCTCACGGGTGGGGTTGGTGTCGAGCCAGCGCAGGAGCCCCTCGGAGACCAGGTCCACGCTGATCCGGCCGGACCTGCCGTCGAGGTCGCGGAAGAGGCACTCGCCGTTGCGGAGGTTGCGCAGCACCGCCATGTGGTCCTCGTTGACGTCCACGCCGAGCAGCGCCATCACGTCGGACACCTCGTGGGCCTCGCTGGACCGGAAGGCGAACACCGACGACAGGCAGTTGGTGACCTGTTCGTTGAGCATGTCGCCCGCGTTCTGGGACACCAGGATGAGCGCGGTGTTGCGGGACCGCCCCATGCGGGACACCTCGGGGACGAGCTTGGCGCCTTCGGGGGTGGAGGTGACCGCCCACGCCTCGTCGAGGAAGATCGCCTTGGGCAGACGCCGGTCCAGGCCGTTCATCAGGCGGCGGGCGAACTGGGAGACGAGGTAGAGCAGGGCGACCGACAGGCGCTGCTCGTAGGAGTAGTCGTCCCGGTTGACACCGGAGTCGGGCAGGGTGAGCCCGCCCAAGGTGAAGACGGTGGTCCACCCCTCCGTGTCGATGCGCGCCTCGCCCTGGGGGTCGAAGCACAGCGACGCCAGCCGCATCTCGGCCATCGAGCCGAGCACCGCGCCCAGGTTGCGGGAGGCGGCGTCCTCGGCGGAGACGAGGTGGTCGACCACCTTGGCCAGGGACGGCTGGGGCTGGTTGGCGACGGTGGCGACCGCCTGGATCATCGCGGACTCGCGCTCCTCGCTCATGCGCGGCAGCAGCAGGCGCAGGGTCTCGGTGGCCATGGTCTTCTTGGCGGCGAGGTCGTCCCCGAAGGCGAAGGGGTCGAGCAGGCCGGGCTGGGCCGATCCGAGCGACATGACGCGGGCCTTGCGGCCGCGGTGCTTGAGCAGTTCCACGAGGGATTCCGCGTCGCCCTTGGGGTCGATGGCGGCGACGGTGACCCCGCGCAGGGCCAGCTGGTAGATCATCAGCAGGGCCAGGGTGGTCTTGCCTCCGCCGGGCTCACCGGTGATGGCGATGGCGGTGGGGCGGTTGCGGGCCGCGGCGACCATGGGGTCGAAGTGCACGATGGAGCGGGCCCGCCCGGTGGTCTCCCCGACGTAGGGCCCGACCCAGCCGCCGCCCTGGTGGTCGGCGCGGTCGCCGACCTCCACGGTCGCGGTGGGCATGCCGCCCGCGATGGTGCGCAGGGGCTGGCGCTGGGCGTAGGCGTTCAGGCGGATGCGGTCGCCGGGCAGCGATTCGTTGAAGAGGGAGAACTGGTCACCGGTGGAGTTGATGACGTCGATGCCGATGTCGCGGTAGTGCTCCACGACCGCCTCGACGTGCTGGCCGAGGAGGCGCTCGGTGGGCGCCGAGACCATGAGCCGGTGCCATCCGTAGACGAACGGCAGGCGTTCCTTGGTGATGCCGTGTTCCAGCATGCGGGCCGCGTCGATCTGTTCGGCGAGCGCGATGGGCGCCTCCACTCCCGCCTCGCGGATGTGGGCGTCCATATCGCGGGCGTGCGCGAGCTTGCGGCCGACGTCCTTGGAGGCCTTCGCGGGCGGGATGAGCTTCATCCGCAGGGAGATCTCGACGGGGAAGGGGAGCGCGTCGGCGTGGTGCAGCCACGGTTCGCCGTCGGGGAAGGGCATGAGGTCGGGGAAGCGGGCGAACGACAGGAACGCCACATGGGTGGAGCCGGCGGGTTGTTCGAGGCGCAGCGTGGAGCGGCCGTTGTGAACGACCCCGTCCACGAGCTGTTCGATCTCGCCCCGGCCCCAGGTGCGGCGGCCGGTGGCGGAGGGGCGGATCTCCTCGGCGGTGCCGCTGACCGCGTGCCGGATGAGCCAGGCGATCTCGTCGGAGGTCGCGTGCCGGGCGTGCAAGGAGCTGGCGGCCAGGGCGCGGCCGAGGCGCTCGGACTGGTCGGTCCAGCGCGCGAGCTCGCGGTCGTCGATGGCGTCGTCGTTGATCCCCAGTGCCTGTTCGGTGCGCTGGTAGGCCCCGATGAACTGGGAGAACAGGCCCAGGCCCGCTCCGGCGTTGCGCAGCCCGATGCGCACGCCGAGGTAGACCTCCTTGGTCCAGAAGTCCTTGGCCCACACGTGCCGGTACATCTCTTCGAGGTAGTCGTACCAGCCGGGTCCGGCGTCGGCGGTCTCGTCGAGGCGGGTCGCCCACTGGGCGGCCGGGTAGGTGCGGTGGGCGACGCGCAGGTGGACCTCGGCGTCGTTCATGCGGATGGCGGCGAGGGCGATGGTGATGTTGGTGGCCAGCGCCTGGCGTTCCTCGGGGGTCGTGAACTCGTAGGACACCGTGGGGAGCCGGAAGTAGGCCCAGGCCTCGTTGTCGCTGAAGAGCACGCGGTCGTCGAAGTAGCGAACCGCGAGGCGGGTCGCGCCCCGGGTGCCCCTGGTACCGGTCATCTGCTAGCCCTTCCTCATGACGGCGCTGACGGTTCCGCCCCGTAGCCATCACCCATAGTGCTGCATCGGGCCGGGGGGTGAGAAGCCGAGCGGTCGGTGTGCCAGAAACCGGTGGGCGCCGTCCGGTCGGGGACGCGGACGCGGCCCGGCGCTCGCGGGCGCCGGGCCGCGTCACTCTCCGTCGTCATCCTCGGAGGTCAGTCGCCGTGTCGGCTAGCAGGCGGTGTCGAGGGTGTCCTGGAGGGCGGTCTCCTCGGTGGAGGTGATCGTGAGGTCGTAGACGTACTTCACGTTGATCCAGGACTTCGCGTAGTCGCAGTGGACGGCCCGGTTGGTGGGCATCCACTCGGACGGGTCCTTGTCGCCCTTGGCGCTGTTGCTGGAGGGGGTGGCCAGCCACAGCTGGGAGCTGGTGACGTCGTTGGCGAAGTCGGCGCGCCTGCTGGTGGACCAGTCGGCGGCGCCGGTCTTCCAGGCCTCGCTGAGCGGGACCAGGTGGTCGACGCTGATGTCGCCGGGCACGTCGTACACCCACTCGTCGTCGAAGGCGCTCCACCAGCTGCCCGAGGTGGGCTGGCAGCGCGCGTCGGTGACGACGTCGTGGCCGTCGCGTTGGAGCACCACCTGGCGGGCGGTGCAGGGGCTGTCGACGACGTTCCAGTGCGGGAACAGGCTGCGGTCGTAGCCGCTCTGGGGGCCCTTGGGTGCGACGGTGAGGGAGTTCAGCTGGGTCTGGGCCGCCGCGTCTCCGGGGATGTTCGGGGGCAGGGTGTGGTCGGCGGCGGCGGGTGCGGCCCAGGCCAGGACCATGGCCACGGCGGCGGCCGAGACGGTCGCCGCGGTGCGTGCGAGCACACGGGGGAAGGGGGGCACTGTGTTTCTCCTCTTGAGCGGGTCGAGGGAATCCGGACCCCACTACTGTGCGGTAACGAATGTCCGTACGCCAGCCCCCACACGAGAATTCCGCGTGAATCGGAGGCCACCCGCCAATAACGACCGGAGGGCGGGGGTGTTTCGTTGCACCGACCACTGCGCCAGATGCACGTGAAATAGATCACATGGAATCGGTGGATCGGCGGACCCCGGATTAGACGGTTCGGTTCCCACCACCGTGAACTGCGACGACGAGGCTCCCTCGGCCGGCGATACGGCCTGCGAGCACCGGGCGTCATGGTGCAGGTGAGCGCGGAGAAAGGGGTTGACCCCGGGGGCGGGGGCGAATGCGCGGAGCCCGCCCGCTTTCGTTTGGGCCCATGAGAAGAACAGTGGTACCCGAACGGCCAACGCCCAAACACCCGGGGAATGACATGATCACGATCGTGAAATGCTGGTTTGTTAGATTCACATGTCGTACGAGGGACCCCGAGCCGAGAGGAGCACCCCCGCCGAGGGGAGCGCCATGACTCTGCAAATGGAACTTCCGACAGCGGACGACTACCCCACCCGCAAGGCGCCCGAACCCGCGCTGCTCTACCGCCGTGACCCCGTCGTCTGGCCCGGTGCCGCCGACGGCCCCTTCACCGACGACGAACTCGACGGCTACAACGCCCGCGGGTACACGCGGGTCGCATCGCTCGTCACCCCGGTGGAGGTCGAGTCCTACCGTGCCGAGCTGAAACGGCTCAGCTCCGACCCCGCGCTGAGGGCCGACGAACGCGTCGTCGTCGAGCCCGACTCCGACCAGGTGCGCTCGGTCTTCGAGGTGCACAGACTGAGTCGGATCTTCCACGACCTCGTGTACGACCGACGCCTCGTCGACCGGGCCCGCCAGATCCTTGGCTCGGACGTGTACGTGCACCAGAGCCGCGTCAACTACAAACCGGGGTTCGGCGGCGGGTCCTTCTACTGGCACTCGGACTTCGAGACCTGGCACGCCGAGGACGGCATGCCCCGCATGCGCGCGGTCAGCTTCTCCGTCGCCCTCACCGACAACTACACGCACAACGGCGCGCTGATGATCATGCCCGGGTCGCATCGCACCTTCGTCTCCTGCGTGGGACGGACCCCGGACGACCACCACCGCTCCTCCCTGAAGAGCCAGCACGTGGGCACGCCGGACCAGGCCTCGCTCAACCTGTTGGCGGACCGGCACGGCATCGACGTGCTCACCGGGTCCGCGGGCGACGTGACGGTGTTCGACTCCAACTGCATGCACGGCTCGGGCGGCAACATCACGCCCTACCCGCGCTCCAACGTGTTCGTCGTGTTCAACAGTGTGGACAACGCGTGCGCGAAGCCGTTCAGCGCGAACCGGGCCCGCCCCGAGTTCCTCGCCGCGCGGGAGACGGCCCCCGTCCGGCTCTGACGGCGGCCGGAGCGGACGCCGGAGCCCGACCGGAAGCACCGTGGCCCGCACCCGATCCCGGGTGCGGGCCACGTGCGCGGACCGGCTCAGGCGCCGGCGGGTGCGAGGGAGTTGACCAGGACCCCGCCCAGGGCGCCGTGGGCCCGCTTGGTGGCCGGACGCAGTGCCCCGACGTCGATCTTCGTGTACGAAGAGCCCAGGTGGTCGTCCCAGGGGATGCGCACGATCGCGCGGCAGCGGCCGCGCGCCACCCGCTCGGCGGCGTCCACGTCCTGGAGGCTGCGCTTGCTGACCCCGTTGACCACCAGGGTCGAGTGGGCCCGCAGGTTCGCGTACCCGTTGCCGTCCAACCACTCGAAGGTCATCGACACCGCGCGCTCGGCGTCCGCGCTGGCCGGGGCCACCAGGACCAGCCCGTCCGCGACCGGGAGGGCCCGGGCCACGCCGGTGGCCGCCGGGTCCAACAGGGTCACGCCGTAGAACCCGCCGAGCAGCCCGGTGAGCTGACCGTAGTCGCGGTCGTCCAGGGTCTGCACGTAGGGGTCGTCGAGGGTCTGTACGACCTCCAGGCCGGTCCCGGCTCGTCCCGCGTAGGCGCGCATGCGCTCGTACTCGTCCACGGCGTCGGCGTTGGCCAGCAGCGCGGTGAGCGTCTCCGGCGCCTGCGCACCGACCCTGCGGGACAGCCCGTTGGGGCCGGGGTTGACGTCGACCGCCACCACCCGGTCGTCGCGGTGCGCGGCGAGGGTGTGGCCGATCATCAGCGCGGTGACCGTCTGGCCCGCACCGCCGGTGCATCCGAGGACGACCAGGGAGCGGGGTTCGGGCAGTGGGGTGCGCAGTCGCTCGATGTCGCTGGCGGGCAGGTCGGAGCGGACCGGTGCGGCACCGCCCGTGACGACCTTGGCCAGGCGGCGCCAGCCGCGGGTGCCTCCCGAGTGACCCGCGGTCCCGGTGTCGGGTTCCTCGGCCTCCGGGACCGGTTCGGGAGCGGGCCGCTGTGAGGGGTTGGGGGTGTCTCCCAGGCGTGCCTGTTCGCCGGTGCCGTGGTCCAGCTCGAGGTCGGGACGGGCCGCGTCGCCGGGCTCGGGGCGCGCGGGCGGCTCCGGTTCCTCCCCCGGTACGGGCTGGCCGAAGAGCTGGCCGATCCGGCGGGCGTTCTGCGCGACCCGGTGGAAGACACCATCGTGGGGGTCGTGGTCGGTGTCGGTGGCGGTGCCCTCCGGCTCCGGAACCGGGGAGGCGTTCCCCCGGGGTTCTGCGTCGGTGTCGGTCCTGCGGGGTTCCGTGTCGGTGGCGGTGCCCTCCGGCTCCGGTCCGATCGCTTCGGGGCCGGTCCGGGAGCGGCGGGCGCGCAGGGCGGCCGCCTCCGCCTCGGCCAGTGCGGTTTCGGTGGGCCGTGCGGCGGCCTCCTCAGGCGCGGGCCGGTCGGCGGGCGGAACGGAGTCGCGTGCCGTGGAGTGGAGCTCCGTCGCACCGGGGTCCTCGCGCACCTCCACGAAGCTCACGAGTTCGCCGGTGCCGTGGTCCAGCTGGTTCGGCGGTTTGACGGGGTCGGGACGTCCGACCTCGGGGGCCGCCGTCTGTTCCGGCTCCGGAAGGGCCTCGGCCCCGGGTCCCGGTCGTTCCCGGGTGTCCGAGGCGCCGTCCTCCCGGCCCCGCACGGGCTCCGGCGCCACCTGGTCGGCGGATGGAGCGGCCCCGGTCCCGGAGGTGGCGGTCGGACCGGTGACCCGGTCCTGTTCGGAACCCGCGTCCCCGTGGTCCGCCACCGGTTCGGTGGGGGCGGCGGGCGGAGCGTCCTCGGCCACGGCGGTCCGGCCGACGGCCGCCTCGACTGGCAAGGCCGTAGCGGCCCCGTCGTCTCCGGTGGCGGAGCCCTCCCCCGGAGTCTCCTCGACGCGCTCGGCGCGGTCCTCGGCCGAACCGGTGTCCCTCTGCCCTTCGGCGGACTCGGCCTCCCGGCGGCGGGCCTCGGCGGCGGCGCGGCGCTCCTCCCGGAGCTCGCTGACCACGATCACCGGGTTGTCGCGGTCCCCCACCTTGGGCTGGTCGGGGTGGCGGCGCTTGCCGTCGTCGAACCAGTCGGCCGGGTCGCGCCGGTCGCCGTCGCGCTCCCTGTCGGGCACCGCGTCCGCGAACTTGGGCCGGGGCGGGGCCGGGGTGTCGGCCTTGATGAGGTGCCGGTCGAGCACGGACATGTGCTCGTTCCACGCCGTGCCGTGCTCGGTGGCCATGGCCTCGTGCTCGCCGGTGCCGTGGTCCAGCTGCAACGGCGGCTTGGTCGTGTCCTCGGAGTCCGGGCGTCCGAGGTCGTGGGTGGCGTGGGAGACCTGGGGCCCGGCCTCGGTGCGACCGATCGGCTCCGGCTCCGGCTCCGGCTCCGGTGAGACCCTCGGGCCCCTGCCGGCCTCCGCGTCCCCGGCGTCCTCCTGTCCCTTTCCGGTTACCGGACCCTTCTCGTCGGCCGGGGCCGCGGCGGCCGGGGGCAGCCACGGGGCGGCCGACACGTCGCCGACCGCCGAGGGGCGGCCCGTGGCGGCGGCGTAGCGGGCCGCGTAGTCGGACAGATCCGGGTAGTCGGTGCCGCTCTCCCGCTCGGGTTCCAGGGCCCACGGGGTCGCGTGCGGGCGGCCCTGACGACGGGGCTGGGGCCGTTCCTCGCCGGTATCGGGCAGCGCGGCGCCCCGGGCCCGCCCGGTTCGCGCGGCGGGCGTCTCCCGGACGCGTTCCCGGACCGGTTCCCCGTCCGTCCCGGCCGTGTGCTCGCGGCGGTCGGCGAGGTCTCTGGCCACCCGGATGCCCTGCGTACGGCCCCGCAGCCGCCGGGCGGCCGGGGACTCCTGGTCCTCGTGCGCGCCCATGATCTCCTCGGCACGGCGCCTGGACCGGTCGGGCTCGCGCCGGCCGGCCGCGTCGGCCAGCTCGGCGCTGGACATCGCGCCGGTCTCGCTTTCGGCGTAGGCGCTCTTGGAGGTGAGGCCGAGGGGGGTCTCACCGGAGGAGGCGCGCAGTCGGGCGAACCACTCGTCGCGGTCGCGCTGCTCGTCCTCCTCGGTGACGTGGAGGGGCTCGTCGAAACCGTCCCCCCCGGGTGCGGCCGGTGCCCGCTCCACGGAGTGCGGTTCGTGTTCCCGCGCCTGGTGGGACAGTCCGAAACCGAAGTAGTTGAGGACACGGCGGCCGACCCCACGGCGGGCGCCCTCAGGTGCGTCGTCCGCCAGCGCCCGGTGGTCCGCCACGTCGTGGTGGTCCGGTGTGTGGTGGTCCTCGGCCACGACGTCGTCCGCCGTGATCGGAGCTGCGGAGGCGCCCACGGTGACGGCGACCCGTCGCGCGGGGGCGGGCTCCACGGGGTCGTCGGGCACGGTCTCGACCTCGGGCTGGCGCACGGGCACGCCTCGCAGCGGCGGGGCGGCCTCGGGAGCGGCACGGCGGCCGCTCCGGGCGGTGACCTCCTCCTCTTCGACCGCGGTCGCCTTCTGCGCCTCGACGGCCTCCTCGGCCCGGGCCAGGCGGGTTCCGCGGGGCAGCGGCAGCGGCCCGGCCTCGGGGTCCCGGTGCCACACGCGTACCGTGACCCTGATCTCGGCGGGCTCGTACTCGGGTGCGAGCCGAGTGAACACGCGGGCCTCGGTGAGGAACCGGGCCTGCGAGATGAGCAGCTCGGTGAGGCGCTTGCCCTCGATCACCGGCCGGGTCGCCAGCACGGTGATCACTCCCGGCGGGACGACCCAGAGCACCAGGTGCCAGCCGTTGCCGAAGGCGAACGGGGCGTTGAGGATGCTGAGCAGCACCACCCACAGCGCGAACACGCCCAGGGCGACCCCGAAGGTCCCCACCGGGAGCGGCATGGGCAGCCGGAAATCGTAGAGCTTGTACAGCCGCTTCTCGATACGCCAGATGTTGGTGTACGTGGGCAGATCCACGTTTTCCGGCCTCCCTCGCCTATTCCGTCGATACGCCCATCGCTCGGGCGAGCGCCACCGCGATGACCTCGATGATGCCGGGCACGTAGAACACGATGCCGATGAAGATCGCCAGGATGATGAACTGCATGAAGCGGGTGATCTCCCTGGTGAACAGGAAGAAGATCGCCACGATGGACACGATGACGAGGAACAGCGGCCCGAAGAAGCCGCGCAGGAAGTCCGCGAGGCCGCCGGTGTCGGGGGCGTTCTGTGCGGGGGTGGCCTCGACCGCGAGGGAGATCGGGTCCACGGCGCCGAGGGCCGTCATGGTGTCGGCCGTGGCGGACAACAGGGGGAGCATGTCAGGCGCCTTCCTCCGCTGTCGTTACTGGTGTGCGCATGTTCGTCTCGTCTCCTTGCCTACTGGCCCCGTCGTCCGTCAGTCGCCGAACGAGTGCGGGGCGCCCTGGATGTCACGCACGTACCACTCGTTTCCGGTGTTCACGACCGTGACCAGGTAGTTCTGCACCAGCTGTCCGGTTTCGCCCGCACCGTCTCCGGCGTCGGTGGAAGGGAGGTTCCAGACCACGGTGGTCGCCACCTGTCGTACGTCATCATCCCCGGTCGAGGACTTGGATGGCACCGGCATGAAGGACAGTTCGCCGAATTCCACGCTGTTCGCCGGAAGTGGGGTGATGGTGGCACCCGGTTCCACGAATCGGTCGAGGAGTTCGGCGTCGTCCGAGTAGGCCTTGAAGAAGTTGGGGAGCTCCTTCTCCAGCTGTTCGGCGGCCCGGGGGTCGGTGTCGTAGGAGGGGACCGCGGGCAGCTCCGCCTGGCGCGGGGCGCCCAGGAGCGCCGGCAGCCCGGAGAGCACCAGCGAGGCGCCGTCGCTGTAGACCGGCACCTCCAGTCTCATGGCCTCGTCGTTGACGTCCGCGCGGACCGCGACGACGGCGTTGTGCTCGTCGCGCACGTCCACGGAGGTGACCGTCAGGTTCTCTCCGGAGAGGCTGTCCGCGGGGAGGTTGAGGTCGCCGACCCGGCCCTCGGGGACGAAGGCCGCCAGCGTGTCGAGGCGCGCCTCGGGGTCGGAGGTGTCGAGGTAGGTCTCGGCGAACCGGAGCGCGAAGGCGGCGGCGGGGGCCTCGGGGAAGTCGACGCTCTCGTTCACCTCGGGTTCGGCGCCGGTACCAGGCAGAGAGAAACCGTTGCGGATGGGGAACCAGATGCCGTTGAAGACGACGACGATGATGAACGCCCACAGGAGAACGCGGCCGACGCCGACCCACCAGCGCCCGCCCGCTCCGGCCCGAGGCTTCCGGGGGCGCGGTGCGTCGGGTTCCCGCTCGGCGTCGTCCTCCGGGTCACGCACCGCGGTGTCGCGCCGCGCCGTCTTGGCCATCCCCGCCTCCTGGTCCCGCACACAGTGACGCGTCGGCCGTTGCGCCGACGCCTGGTCTCCCGCACGTCGTCGCCGACGCCTTCCGCCATGCCCTTGTCTACCCCATCCCTATAGTGAGGCATTGTGCGGGTTGGGAGCGGCCAGGACGGGTCCGCGTTTCCCGTCCGGACCACATTGCCCTGGGTGAGAGAACCCCGCAAAAGGTGCAGAGCGCTGCAATTCACCATCGAACCCTCAGCATGGATGCGCACGTCAGAGCATTTCTGGCCAGTCCGTAAAGGGATTGGTCACCGGTTGGTGAGCAAGATGTGTCCTGAGTGGCCAGGAAACCGTTGACCGGATGTAACCAGCGCCACTCGGACCCCGCCCGCCCCGCCTCCGGCGACCGAGGCCCCCGGGGCGGCCCGCGCCCCCGGTGTCTAGGATGGCGCGATGATCCCACACGCTTCCCTCGCGCGGGTCGCGCTGCTGTTCTTCGGCCTGCTCTCCCTGGCACACCTGGTCATCCAGGTCCTGGGCCCCCAGGCGTGGTCCCGCCCCACCCAGGTCCTGCTGATGCCCGCGCTGGCACTGGTGCTGGTCACGGCGGCCCGGCGACCGCGCGGCCGCCTGCTCGGGCTGGCCTTGCTCGCGCTGGGCTTCTCCTGGCTCGGCGACTCCGCGCCGGGCCTGGCGACGGGAGACACCGCGTTCCTGCTGATGGTGGGCTTCTTCCTGGTGGCCCAGGTGGTGTTCGTGGTCGCGTTCTGGCCCCACCGGGCGGAGAGCGTCCTGCGGCGGCGGCGCCTCCTCCTCGTCCCCTACGTGGCCTATGTGGCCGCCCTGGTCTGGATCTGCGCGCCCCACACCGGCGGCCTGTTGGTTCCCGTTCTGCTCTACGGGCTGTTGCTGGGCCTGATGGCGGTCCTGGCCACCGGCATGGGCCCGTGGGTCGCGGCGGGCGGGGCGCTCTTCCTGGTCTCGGACTCGTTGATCGCCCTGAACGCCTTCGCGCCCGGCCTGGAGCTGCCGCAGCGCGACCTCCTGGTGATGAGCACCTACATCGCGGCCCAGACCCTGATCGTCCTGGGCCTGCTCCGCCGCCAGAGGGAAGCGCCGGACCGGGAGCCCGCGCGGAGCCGGTGACGCTGCCGATCCCCCACGCCGACACCAGGGCGAATCCCCACTCCCCCCAGCCCCCGGGCCTCGGCCATCGCGGCCGAGAGGGGCCTCTGCCCCTCGGAGACGACGAAGGGCGGGCCGGCAAACCCCGGCCCGCCCTCGCGCGCGTGCGGATCAGACGTTGAAGCGGAACTCCACTGCGTGCCCGTCCCGGCTCTCGACATCATCGACACATGACTGGATCAGGTCCAAATCCTCCCGTTGGCCCTCTGCGACCCGTCCGCTCCAACGGAGTCCATCAGCACTCGCTGCGGCGAAGAGGTTGAAGCCTGGTCCCTGACCGCCGTGACCAACGAGTGTCACCGGCTCGCCTTTGCTCATGATCCCGAGGCCGTATCCGGCATGGGGTGACAGTGGGTGCCGGGCCGGAGCGTTGACCGGGACCGATTGCATCATCAAGTGGGGAATATCGTCGCCAAGTTCGCCGCGCATGACCGCCGCGATTCCCCGGGCCGCTTCGTCAGGCTCAGCAGCGAACGTACCTGTGAATACCCATCCCGGATCGTAAGCACGAAGCTCTTCCCCGATTGACTCGTGCGTGCAGGCGCGCCAGTCGCCACGGGACGCGAAGGGGAAGGCCACAACACCGAGCGGCTGGAGTACTCGACGGGAGATTGCGGTGAAGAAGTCTGCGGATTCGTCGTACTCAAGAGCAAGTCGCAGCAGGGAGAAACCGATATTGGAGTACCGGAACCGGCCAGCACGATCAACGACTGCGCCTGCGATAACACGGTCGATCTCCCACGCATCTTCACGCGCTTCTACTGCTACGCGGTAATCCGCCCACCCGAAGTAGTCGTTGAGGCCCGAGGTGTGGCTCAGCAGGGCACGCACAGTCACCGGGCGAAGGGACTCCGGCAAAGCGGGAACCAGCTCACCAAGCTGCCCATCGACATCGAAGGAGCGAAGCACCGCGACAGCCGTGTAAGCCTTGGCAATGCTGTAGACCGGAACAACGCTCACTTCTTTCCACCAGAGGTTAGTCCGCTACGGAACTCCACCACGTCGCCGTCGGCCATCACGTAGTCCTTGCCCTCCATGCGGACCTTGCCCGCGGCCCGGGCGGACTGCATGTCGCCGGCCGCGACCAGGTCGTCGAAGGACACGACCTCGGCCTTGATGAAGCCGCGCTGGAAGTCCGTGTGGATGACCCCGGCGGCCTCGGGGGCGGTGTCGCCCCGCTTGATCGTCCAGGCGCGGGCCTCCTTGGGCCCGGCGGTCAGGTACGTCTGGAGGCCGAGGGTGGCGAAACCGACCCGGGCCAGCTGGGCCAGGCCGGACTCGGTCTGGCCGAGGGACTCCAGCAGCTCCTGGGCCTCGTCGTCCTCCAGCTCGGCCAGCTCCGCCTCGATCTTGGCGTCGAGGAAGATGGCCTCGGCCGGGGCGACCAGGTCCTGGAGCTTGCCGCGCAGGGCCTGGTCGGCGAGCTCGTCGCTGTCGAGGTTGAAGACGTAGATGAACGGCTTCACGGTGAGCAGGCTCAGCTCACGCAGCCGGTCCAGGTCGACGTCCTCGGCCTGGGAGAGCGAGACGCCGCCGTCGAGGACCTCCTGGGCCGCCCGGGCGGCCTTGAGCAGCTCCTGGCAGTCCTTGTCCTTGGCGTTGCGCTTGGCGTCCTTCTCCAGGCGCGGGATCGCCTTCTCCAGGGTCTGGAGGTCGGCGAGGATCAGCTCGGTGTTGATGGTCTCGATGTCGCGCGACGGCTCGACGTCGCCGTCGACGTGGGTGACGTCGGCGTCCTCGAAGGCCCGGATGACCTGGCAGATCGCGTCGCTCTCGCGGATGTTGGCGAGGAACTTGTTACCGAGGCCCTCACCGGTGGAGGCTCCGCGCACGATGCCCGCGATGTCGACGAAGTCCACCGTGGCGGGCAGGATCTTCGCCGAGCCGAAGATCTCAGCCAGCTTCGCGAGCCGGGCATCGGGCACGCCCACGACTCCGACATTGGGCTCGATGGTGGCGAACGGGTAGTTCGCCGCCAGAGCGTCGTTCTTGGTCAGGGCGTTGAAGAGGGTGGACTTGCCAACGTTGGGCAGGCCGACGATCCCGATAGACAGACTCACAAGGTCAGAGTCTATGCGGAGCGGCGGGTGGGCCGTCCCGCACCGCGAAGACCAATCACCGAAACGGAGTGCGCCGACGCGGACACGGAGAGTAGGTTCGGGGTGCGGCCGGGCACCACGAGCAGGGATCGAGCCGACAGGACACCGGCGAGCACCCCCGGCAGCAGTCACCGAGGCTCCGTTTCTCTTGGGGGAAGTCACCGTGGTCCAGGACCAGCTGCGCGCACTCGTACACCGGTACCCGCTCGTGCGCTTCGCCACGCGGCAGCTCCGCGTGCGCCTGCCCAGAAGTCTCGGCGGCCTGGACCCGGCCCGGGTTCCGCCGCGCAACCGGCGGTTCACCCTGGCCCTGCCCCGGCCCGAGGACGACCGGCGCCCGGTCGGGCCGGACACGATCACCCTCCAGCTGTCCGGAGACCTCACGGTCCCCCGCCGCCTGGCCGCCTCGGGGCTGGCCCGGCACGAACCCGACAGCCTGGCCAGCTTCATGGCCATCCTCGACCACACCCGTCCCGGCGCGGTCCTCGACGTCGGCGCGGGGGTGGGCGTGTACTCGATGCTCGCGGCCGCGCGCTCGCGCCGCCCGGTCTTCGCGTTCGAGCCCACCCCCGAACTGGCCGCCGCCGCGCGGTCCGTCTCCTCCTCCGGCGACCTCGGATTCGGCGTGGTCGACCTGGCCCTGAGCAACCACAACGGCAGCGGGCACCTGCGCCGCGCCCTGCACAACGACATGTGCAACCGGCTGGTGCCCACGGCGCGCCTGGGACTGTCGCACATCACCGTGCGCACGTCGACGCTGTCCCGCTGGAACGAGTCGGCGGCGACCTTCCCCACCGTGGTGAAGATCGACACGTCCGGGACCGAACCGGACGTGGTCGCCGGGGGGCTGGAGGTGCTGCGCCGCTTCCGGCCCTGGGTGATGGCCAAGGTGCGCCCGGACCGAGGGGTGGAGGAGCGGCTGATGGCGCTCCTGGACCCGCTGGAGTACCTGTGGTTCCCGATCAGCGGCGACCCGCCCTACGAGGCACGGGAGGAGATCTGCGGGCGGTCCTCCCCCGCGTGGGAGCGGATGTGGATGTTCGCCCCGGAGGAGCCCCCGAGCGGGTTCTGGGACTCGGTCTCGGTGTGGCGCGCGGCCCTGCGCGCGTGCCGAGGAGCCCCGTCCGAGCCCTGACGCCGCGTCCGTCAGACCCAGCCGTCGAGGGCATCCAGCAGGCCGGGGAGGTCGTCGCGGTGGAGGTCGTGCCCGGCGCCCTCGACGGTGCGGACGGTGAACCCGCGTTCGGCCAGGATGCGGGCGCCTTCGGCGCCGATCGGCGAGCCCACCCCCGCGACCACCGCGAGGGAGGGCACCTCGGCGGTCTTGGGGAAGTTGTCCACACCGGCGACGTGGTCGATCACCCATGTGTGGAAGTCGGGGTCGGTGGCGGCGAAGCCGTCCAGCGCGATGCGCACGTCCTGGTCGCTCCACCGGGGGTGGAGTTCGCGCACCCGCTCGGCGGTGGCCGTGGCCAGCACCGTCCGCAGCCGGTGCCCGGCCCCCTCGGGCTGGGGCGGGACGCGAAACGCCGGGTCGAGGTAGACGGCCCGAGCCGGGCGCAGGTGGTCCAGTGCCAGGGACAGTGCGAGACAGCCCAGGGAGTGGCCCAGGACCAGGTCGGCCCCGGCAGGGAGGGTGTCGACGAGGTCCTGGCGCAGGGCCTCGACGGTGTACGCGCCCCGCGGGCTGGCTCCGTGTCCCCGCAGGTCGGCTCCGAGCACCCGGTAGCCGCGACGCAGGAGTTCCTCCTCGACGGCGTGCCAGGTCCGGTGGAGGGAGGTGCCGCCGTGTACGAGGAGGGCGAGCCGTTCCCCGGTCCCGCTGGTGTGGGTGGCCAGGCGCATGGGGTGACCTTTCTCGGAGCGCCGCGCGACGCGCGGATTCCACGAGTGTCGCGACCCCGCCGTCACGGGGGTTCCAGAAAGCGTCGGCGCTGGCTTCGGCCGCGGGCAACCCCCGCCGGTGGCCGGTTCCGGTCAGGGACCGGCGCGGACTCCCTGGCGCTCCACCGCCCCCGCGACTCCGGGCGGCGTCCTGCGCGTTGGCGGGCGCGCGGCCCCCTCGGGTTGAGAGCATGGCGCCATGGACGCCCTCGCTCTCGTACTCGTTCTCGTCATCGGCCTGGCCCTCGGTGCCGCCGTGGGCTGGCTGCTCGCGCGCGGCCGCGACGCGGAGTCCCGGGCGGACGCCCGTGCGGCGGAGGAGCGCGCGGCCTATGTGGAGGAACAGCTCGCGGACCGGTTCCGCGCGTTGTCCGCGCAGGCGTTGGACCAGACCAACCAGCGTTTCCTCGAACTCGCCGAGGGGAGGCTGCGGGCGGTGAGCGCGCAGGCCGGGGGCGACCTGGACGAGCGCCGCCGGGCGGTGGAGCGGATGGTGGAACCGTTGACGGCGACCCTGAACCGGGTGGAGGCGCAGCTGCGGGAGGTCGACGCCGGGCGGGCCGCCGCGCACGCGGAGCTCGCCAAGCAGGTCGAGTCGGTGCGCGAGGGGTCGGACCGGTTGCGGGACCAGACCCGGTCCCTGGTGACGGCGCTGCGCAGGCCCGAGGCACGCGGCCGGTGGGGGGAGCTCCAGCTGCGGCGGGTGGCCGAGCTGGCCGGGATGTCCGCGTACTGCGACTTCGAGGAACAGGCGGTGGCCGGGGCCCAGCGGCCGGACATGGTGGTGCGGCTGGCGGGCGGCAAGAACATCGTGGTGGATTCCAAGGTTCCGCTGGCCGCCTACCTGGACGCGGTGGAGGCGGGCGAGGGGCGGGAGTCCGGGGAGAGGTTGCGCGCGCACGCCCGGCACGTGCGCACGCACGTGGACCAGCTGGCGGCGAAGTCCTACTGGGCGGCGTTCACCCCGGCCCCGGAGTTCGTGGTGCTGTTCATCCCGGGAGAGGCCTTCCTGGCTCCGGCCCTGGAGCACGATCCCGGGCTGTTGGAGTACGCGATGGGGCGGCGGGTGCACATCGCGACGCCGACCACGCTGATCTCCCTCCTGCGGACCGCGCAGTACGCCTGGCAGCAGGAGGCGCTGAGCGAGAACGCGCGCGAGGTGTTCGACCTGGGCAAGCAGCTGTACGCCCGGCTGTCGACGCTGGGCGGGCACGTGGAGGGGCTGGGGCGGGCGCTGAACCGCACGGTGGGTGCCTACAACCAGACGGTGGGGTCGTTGGAGAGCAGGGTGCTGGTGACCGCTCGGCGGTTCGGCGAGCTGGGCCTGGTCGACGGTGACCTGGAGCGGCTCGCCGGGGTGGAGGAGCGGCCGCGTACGGTGGCGGCACCGGAGCTCGCCGAGGCGACCGCCGGTAGCGCCGAATTCGGCGGTATTCGGCAAGGTGGAAACGGCAACAGCGGTTCGACCCAAACCAACCCAGGAGGCGTCATGCACGGAGAGTGACGAACCGGTCATGTCTCTGGAACCACCCAGAACCAGGCGGGGAGATCTCGGCGTCCAAGGGGTGGAAGCCGCGATCACCCCGGAACGGGCAACTGGCCGAAATGACGACACGATCCCAGGAAAGACCCCCGAATCTTCACGAGAAGTGACACACTAAACACCGTGAGTAACAAACTGGGGAGGCGCACGACCATGCCCCCGCGCAAGTCGGACGGTCCGGAGCCCGGACAAGCCCCGTACTTCGTGCGGTCCAACGGTCGCGGCCGGGAGGCGAAGGGCGAGGCCAGGGCCCCGCGCAGCCACCCGGGCCCGAACAGGACGGCACACAGTCACCCGAAGGCCACCGCCGCCTGGCGCCCGCCACGGCTCACGGGCCGGGGCGGGGTGCTGCTCATCGTCGTGTTCAGCTTCGCCGGGACGATGATCGCCCACCTGACCTCGACCCCCGCCGCACCAGGGCTCGCCTTCACCCTCGCCTGCCTGGTCACGGCGGCCCTGGTCCGCCCCGGCGACCTGCTCTCTCTGTCGGTGAGCCCGCCCATCGCCTACTTCGTCGCCGTCGTCGCGGCCGAGAGCGTGCTGGCCCTGGGCAACGAGGGGTTCGCCCGGGTCCTCATCCTCGGCCTGGCCTCCCGCCTGGCCGAGGTCGCCCCGTGGCTGTTCCTCGGCACCGCGCTGGTGCTCGTGGTCGCGGTCTTCCGCGGCCTGCCCGGCAACCTGCGCGACCTCGGCGACGAACTCAACGGCCGCAGGTAGACCCCGCGCCCCCGAACCCGGGACCCCGGGCTCCGGCCGGTCTCAGAAGGGGGCGTCGTCGTCCCCCGGCTCGTCGGCGCGCCGCTCGTCCACGGCGGCGGCCAGCTTGGCGCGGGCGCCCTCCAGCCAGTGCTCGCACACGCGCGCCAGCCTCTCGCCGCGCTCCCACAGCTCCAGGGACTCCTGGAGGGTGAGGCCGCCCGACTCCAGTCTGCGGACGACGTTGTTCAGCTCCTCCCGGCTCTCCTCGTAGCTCAGTTCCGGGGCCTCGCCCTGGTCGGTCATGCCTGCTCCCCCTCGGTGGTGGCTGCTGTGTCGTCTGCGGCGGGCGCCGCCCTCCTCTTACGGCCGCGCGCTCCCGCCGCGGCCGGTGCGCTCCTCCCCGCCGCCGGTGCCTCTCCCGAGGCCTCCCCCTCGGTGTCCAGGGCGTCGACGGTGGCGCGCAGGCCGTCCTCGGCGAACCGCACCCTCAGGGTCTCCCCCACCGCCGGTTCGGCCGCGGAGCGGACCACGGAGCCGTCCTCGCGCTGCACGATCGCGTAGCCGCGCGCCAGCGTGGTGGCCGGGGAGAGCGCGTGCAGCCGGGCCTCGGTGTGGACCAGGGTGTCGGCGGCCCGGTCGAGCGACGCCGTCAGGCTCCGGCGGGCGCGGTCGCGCAGCTCCAGCACCTGCTCGGTGAGGCGTTCGGTCTCCCGGACCGGGTCGGCCAGGACCGGGCGGGAGCGCACGCTCGCCAGCCAGGCCAGCTCGCGGTCGACACCACCCCGGATCACCCTGCGGGCCCGGTCGCGGAGCTGGCGGATGATCTCCAGCTGCTCCCCCACGTCCGGCACGGTGCGCTTGGCGGCGTCGGTGGGGGTGGAGGCGCGCACGTCCGCCACGTGGTCGAGCAGGGGCGCGTCCTGCTCGTGGCCGATCGCGCTGACCACGGGGGTGGCCGCGGCGGCCACCGCGCGGACCATCGCCTCGTCGGAGAAGGGCAGCAGGTCCTCCATGGAGCCGCCGCCCCGGGCGATGACGATGACGTCGACCTCGGGGCGGGTGTCCAGGTCGTGCAGGGCCTCGATCACCTCACGGGTGGCGCGGTCGCCCTGGACCGCCACCTGGCGCACCTCGAAGCGCACGGCGGGCCAGCGGCGGCGGCTGTTCTCCAGCACGTCGCGCTCGGCGGCCGAGTCGCGGCCGCAGATCAGGCCCACGGTGGTGGGCAGGAAGGGCAGCGGTCGCTTGCGGGCCGGGTCGAACACGCCCTCGGCGGTCAGGGTCCGGCGCAGTTGTTCGAGCCGGGCCAGGAGTTCGCCGATCCCCACGTGCCGGATCTCCCGTGCGCGCAGCGAGAAGGTGCCCTTGAGCTGGTAGAAGTCGGGTTTGGCGTGGATGACCACCCGGTCGCCCGGACCCGGGGAGGGTTCCTGGCGGCGCAGCACGGAGGTCTCGCAGAGCACCCGGATGGAGGCGTTGGCGACCGGGTCGCGCAGCGTCATGTAGACCATGCGGCCGCGCGCGTTGAGTTCGGCGATCTGCCCTTCGACCCAGATGGCTCCCAGCCGGTCGATCCAGCCGCCGACCGCCTGGAGTACGGTCCTGACCGGCTGCGGTGACTCCGCCGAACTCTCCATGCCCATGGTCACCGAGCCTAGGCCAGGGCGCGGACAGTTCGGTGAAGGAGGGGCCGCGCGGCCCCGGAGACGGCACGGCCCGGGGCGGGGGGCCGTGGGAGCGTCTCCGGGGCGGGCACGGGGGCGGCGGTCCCGTGGGGGTCGGCCGGGGGCACGCGCGGGCTCAGGCCTCGGACTCCAGCTTGGCGATGCGGTTGTCGTACATCTTGATGAACTCGGGGCGGCCCTGGTGGGCGACCTCGTAGGCGCGCAGGTCGCGGACCTGCTCGATGGTGAGCTTGCGCAGACGGGCCCGGATGGACGGCAGGGTGAGCTCGTCGTAGGTGGGCACGGCGAGGTCCTCGGCGGCGGGGGCGGCCTCCTTGCGGACCCGCTCCAGGACGTCGTCGCTGGCGACCGTGGTGTGGGCCTCGGCGACCTCGATCTCCTCCGCCAGGGCGGTGCCGTCCTCGGGGACGTCGGCGGTGGCGGGGACGGAGGGTTCGTCCCGGGGCTCCTCGACGAGCGGAGCGCCCTCGGCCGCGGTCTCCTTCGGGGCCTCGGCGGGCTGGTCGCCCTCGGGCGCCTCCGGGGTCCCGGCGGGCTCGTCCTCGGCCTTGTCGGCGGCGTCGGCCGTGTCCGCGCTGTCAGCGGAGGGCTTCACCTCGGACACGGTCTCGGCGGTGACCTCGGCGGGCGCCTCGGCCCGCTCCGTCTGCTCCGCGCCCTCGGTGGCGGGGGTCTCGTCCTTGGGGTCCTGCACGGTCGTGACGACCGGGTCCTTGCGCCCGAAGATGCCCCTGACGAGGGTGGTCAGCTTCGTGACGATGGTCGGGTTCGACATAGGACGGGGGCTCCTGATGCTCTCGGCGTTGGGCCGGCGGCGCGCGTCCAGCGAACAAGGCAAGGCCGAGTTGAGGGCGAACCGCCTCATAACAGATGCGATGGTGAACCAGGATAGAGGAGGGAGTAACAGCTTGAGCGGGCGGGAAGTGAACGATTTCGCCACTTCGGCGCCTGAAGGGGCGGGTTCGACCCCCCGACGTCACCTGCCTGCGGCGCCTCCCCCGACCACCCGTACCGGTGCCCTTCGCCACACCCGGACCCACGGCCCCGGATCACACCTAGGATGTGTCCCATGAGTGCGACGACGACTGCCACGAACCAACGCCGCGTGCTTCTCGCCAACCCCCGGGGGTACTGCGCCGGAGTCGACCGGGCGGTCATCACGGTCGAGAAGGCACTGGAACAGTATGGCGCCCCGATCTACGTGCGCAAACAGATCGTGCACAACACGCACGTCGTGCGCACCCTCGAGGAGCGCGGCGCGATCTTCGTCGAGGAGACCGAGGAGGTGCCCGAGGGCGCCATCGTGGTCTTCTCCGCCCATGGCGTCTCCCCGGCCGTCCACGAGCAGGCCCACCGCCGCCAGCTCAAGACGATCGACGCGACCTGCCCCCTCGTCACCAAGGTGCACAAGGAGGCCCAGCGCTTCGCCGCCGAGGACCGCGACATCATCCTCATCGGCCACATCGGCCACGAGGAGGTCGAGGGCACCAGTGGTGAGGCCCCGGACCACATCCAGATCGTGGAGAGCCCCGACGAGGTGCACAAGGTCGAGGTCCGCGACCCGGACAACGTGTCCTGGCTGTCCCAGACCACCCTCTCGGTGGACGAGACCAACCAGACCGTCGACGCGCTCCGCGAGCGGTTCCCGAACCTGCTCGACCCGCCCAGCGACGACATCTGCTACGCCACCTCCAACCGCCAGGACGCCGTCAAGGCGATGGCGCCCGAGTGCGAGCTCGTCATCGTGGTGGGCTCGGACAACTCCTCGAACTCCGTGCGCCTGGTCGAGGTGGCCCTGGACGCCGGGGCGAACGCCTCGTACCTGATCGACAACGCCACCCTCATGGACGACGCCTGGCTCGAGGGCGTCACCACCGTGGGCGTGACCAGCGGCGCCTCGGTGCCCGACATCCTGGTCCGTGAGCTGCTCGACAAGCTGGCCGGGCACGGTTTCGGCTCGGTGAGCCCCGTGACGACCGCTGACGAGACCCTGACCTTCTCGCTCCCCAAGGAGCTGCGCCGGGACCTGCGCGCCGAGTAGTCGCGCCGTCCCCGACGACGCGGGCCCCGCCGAACCCGAGCTGGTTCGGCGGGGCCCTTCGTGTCGGGGCCGTCACGCGCCCCAAGAGGGCGGTCGCACGCCCTAGGAGTCCGTGTCCCCGGTGTCCGTCCCGGCCTCGTCATCGACCGCGTCGGTGTCCTCTGGCTCCGGGACCGGGAAGGTCTCCAGGTGCTCGGCGAGCTCGGCGAACTCGTCGACCCCGGCGCTGCCCGCGATGACCACGGTCCGGCCCTCCTCGCGCAGCACGAGCGCGCCCCAGTCGTCGGACTCCAGGTGCTCCCACTCCCGGTCTCCCGCCATGACGGTGCCCACGGGTTCGGCGTCCCGGACACCGTCGCGCACCACGGTGTCCGGGTCGGCGTCGCTCTGGGTGAGCCTGGCGTGGCTGTCCTTGGGGGTGGCGAACCCCACGGTCCACTCGACCGGACCGGTCAGGTCCAGGGAGGAACTGGTGGGGGTCCAGCCCTCGGGCAGGGTCTCGTCGGGGGCGGTCACCGGATACTCGGCGCTGCTCCTGAGCACCTCGATGTCCGGGCGGAACTGTACTTCGGGGATGTGTTCGCCCGATCGCGTGGAGACCACGAACGCCATCACCAGGATGATCGCGAGGACCACCCCGAGGGAGATGGCGTAGTTCTTGAAGGTGGCGTTGGCCCGGCTGTATGAACTCATGACAGAACCAGCTTGCCGCAGGTCCCGGGCCGCTTCGACCTGGGGTGCGCTTAGACGGTGTGCGCGGGTGCCCGACCCGGCCCGGAGCCCCCGGGGCTGGGCCCCGGGGCTCCCTCGCACCGCTCAGTCCCGCTGGCGGTGGCGGGGTTCGAGTTCGGTGAGCAGACCGGTGATCGCGTCGGCGAGCCGGTGCGCGTCGGTGTCGTCACGGCGCACGACCTCGGCGACGGCGAGCAGCATGGAACCGCTCACCACGATCAGCAGCGCCTCGTCCACGGGCTCGTCCGCCTTGCGGAACAGGGCCACGTTGCGGTCGGTCCACTGGGTGAGCCGGGACCGCAGCTGATGGTCGAACCCGGGCGGGCCGTCGCCGCTGAAGAACAGCCGGGCGGTGTCGCGCTCCTCGATACAGCCGAGCAGGTAGGCGTGCGCGGCGATGTTCATCAGCCGTGTGGGATCGCTCTCACCTTCGGAGCGCGCGTCGCGGACCGCCTGGTGGGTGCGCTCCTGCTGGCGCTGCTGGAACTCCTCGTACAGGGCGACGTACAGGTCGGCCTTGCCGGTGAAGTGATGGTAGAGGCTGCCCACGCTGGCGCCGGCGACCGAGACGACCTCGCTCACCCCGGCCTTCGCGAAACCCACCGTGCGGAACACCTGGGCCGCCGCCTGTAGCAGGGCACTGCGGGTGGCCGCGCCGCGCGGGGAGACCCGCGCGGGCTTGTCCGTCTTGTCCACTGTCACGCCCTCACTCCTGTCCGGTCCCCGCGTCCTGGGAGACCACGGGGGCTCCCCGCCGCCTCGGGGCGGCGGGTTCGACGCGACCGGCGCGCCTGACGACCGCCCTCCCGGCAGCCGGGACCGCCACACCGTGGCCGATCCGGTACAGGTGCACGATGTTACGGGCCGCGTCGCGCCCCGTGATACCCGACCACCCGCACCCGCAACGCGCGGCCGGGATAAACGGAGGTCACGTCGGGTGACTACCCTAAGAGGGAACCCCACCCTGTTTCCCGACGGAAGGTGTCACGTCCATGTCGCAGTCCAGTAGCCCGTCCGCGCAGCACTCGGCGCCCGACCGTAACCTCGCGCTGGAGCTGGTCCGCGTCACCGAGACCGCCGCGCTGGCGGCAGCCCGTTGGGTCGGCAAGGGCGACAAGCTCGGCGCCGACGGCGCCGCGGTGCGGGGTATGCGCCACATGATCAGCACCGTGTCGATGAACGGCACCGTGGTGATCGGCGAGGGCGAGAAGGACAACGCGCCCATGCTCTACAACGGTGAGCGCGTCGGCGACGGCGGCGGCACCGACTGGGACGTCGCGGTCGACCCGATCGACGGCACCACCCTGACCGCCATGGGCATGCCCAACGCCATCGCGGTGATCGCGATGAGCCCGCGCAACACCATGTTCGACCCCTCGGCCGTGTTCTACATGGAGAAGCTGGCGACCGGCCCGGAGGCGGCGGAGGTGGTGGACATCGCCGCCTCTCCCGCCGAGAACATCCGGGCCGTGGCCCGCGCGAAGGGCAAGTCGCCCCAGGACGTGACCGTCGTCATCCTGGACCGTCCGCGCCACAAGCAGCTGGTGCAGGACGTGCGCGACGCGGGCGCCCGGATCAAGTTCATCAGCGACGGCGACGTCGCCGGGGCGATCATGGCGGCGCGCCGGGGTACCGGTGTCGACCTGATGCTGGGGATCGGCGGCACGCCCGAGGGCATCATCACCGCGTGCGCCATGAAGTGTCTGGGCGGCGTCATCCAGGGCCGCCTGTGGCCCAAGGACGACCAGGAGCGCCAGAAGGCTCTCGAGGCCGGGCACGACCTGGACCGCGTGCTGTACACCGACGACCTCGTCTCCTCGGACGACGTGTTCTTCGCCGCGACGGGGATCACCGACGGCGAGCTGGTGGGCGGGGTCCGGTACGAGTCGACCGGTGTGACCACCGACTCGCTGGTGATGCGCGGCCGCAGCGGCACCGTCCGCCAGGTCCGCAGCGAGCACCGGTTGAGCAAGCTGTCCGCGTACAGCGGCGTGGACCTCACCTCCGCCCCGGAGTAGACCCCGCGCGCCGGCGGCGCACCGTCCTCACGGGCGGTGCGCCGCCGGTGTTCTCTTGTGGTTGCCGGTGAACAACTCCGTGTTCGTCCGCATCAGACACGTCGTTGGCCCCGCGCCCGCACCAGTCCCCTTGAACACCCTCGTCGGAGGTCCGATGTCCTACCCAGATCCCTCGCAGCAGCCCCAGTGGCAGCCGCCACAGCAGCCGGGCCAGGGATACCCCCACCAGCAGGGCCCCGGCCAACCGCACTTCGCCCCGCACCAGCAGCCCGGGGGCCAGGGGTACCCCCCGCAGGGTCCGGGCCAGCAGTTCCCGGGTGCCGGAGGTCCTCCCCCGCAGGGTCCGGGCGCACCGATGGGCCACGGCGGCCCCGGCGCCCCCATGGGACCGGGCGGCCCGGGCGCTCCGATGGGCCCCGGTGCTCCCATGGGTCCCGGTGCCCCGATGGGTCCGGGTGGTCCCGGCCAGCCTCCCTCGCGCGGCGGCCGCAAGTGGCTGATCCCCGCCGCGGCCGGTGTGGCCGTGGTGGTCATGGGCGGCACCCTGTGGGCGGCCGCCTCGCTGATCGGCGGCGGGCCCCAGCCCGAGTCGGTCCTGCCCGGCAACTCCGTGGCCTTCGGCAAGGTCGACCTGGATGTCAACGGCTCCCAGATCATGGACCTGATCAGCTTCTCCCTGAAGCTCCCCGACGAGATCACCGAGGAGACCGGCGAGGTGGACGAGGACACCTCGGGTGTCTTCGCCGAGGCGTTCTCCCAGGAGTTCGACGCGAAGAGGTCCGAGGTGCAGGAGTGGATCGGGAAGAAGGCCGGTATCGCCTTCTGGCCCGCGTCCGACGAGGACACCGCGTTGGAGGGCGACATGGCCCTCGCGCTCGCGATCGCGATCACCGACGCCGCCGGCGCCGAGGAGACCCTGGGCGAGCTCGAACGGGACGGCAGGCTCGACTACGAGATCGTCGACGACTTCGCCGTCATCGCGGTGAACGCCGAGGGAATCAGCGAGTACAACAACCAGATGTCGTCCCACGGCGACCTGGAGTCGAACGACACCTACACCGGTGACCTCGGCAACGTGCCCAGCGGCAGCATCGGCCTGGCCTGGATGGACCTGGGCAGGTTCAGCGAGCTGAGCAACATGGAACAGGGTGTGGCCGCCGAGTTCGGTACGGGCGTCGACGCCTCCGTCGAGGGGCGGATGACCGCCTCCGTTCGAGTGGACGGCGACTACCTCGAAGCCCGGATGGACGTCTTCGGCTTCGAGGTGGAGGACGAGGGTCTGACCTGGCTGGCGGACGCGCCGGGCGCGAGCGTGGAGGCGATGGGCGGCCTGCCCTCCGGCACCGGCATGGCCTTCGCCGGAAGCGGCATGGACCAGGCCCTGAGCACCGCTTGGGAGAACGACGACCTCCCCTTCCTCAACGACAGTGACCGCAGCGAGATGGAGTCCTTCTTCGACTCGGTCGGCGCGTCGCTTCCGGGCGGCTTCACCTCCCTGCTGGGCAGCTCCACCGCCCTGGGTATCGGCGACTTCCAGGAGATCGGTTTCGGTTCGGAGCCGTCCTTCTCGTACCGCGCGGTCGAGGGCGACCAGGGGGCGATCGAGGGTTTCCTGGAAGAGGCCATGGGCGGCCCCTACTCCGTCGGTCCGATGCCCGAGGTGACCTCGGACGGCGACACCGTGGTGGCCACCTACGGCGACGTCGGCTCCGGCCAGCTGGCCGAGGACCCGGTCTTCCAGCAGACCATGCAGGACCTGGACGACGCCGTGCTGGCCGGGTACTTCGACCTGCGTGAGGTCATGACCCAGGAGGAGGTGCAATCGCCCGGTCAGTGGGGCGCCGTCGGCGTCGGGGTGAGCGTGGCCGACGAGGGTCAGCGGGCCGTGGTCGAGCTGCGCTGGGCGCCGAGCGGGAACACGTCCCGGGACTGACCTCAGGGCAACGGACCCGTGGGCGGCCCGACGGCGCGGGAGGGGCGACCCTCCCGCGCCGTCGTCGTTCCCGGAGTCCGCTGTCAGTCGACGACCCTGCGGCCCATCTGGAAGGCCGCCAGGTTCCACATCAGCACCACGAAGGCCAGCAGCACGCCGACGTGGGTGAGGGCTCCGAGGGCGTCCAGCCCGCCGAAGACGGCCCCCCGGATGAGCTCGACGGCGTGGTAGAGGGGGTTGATCATGGCGGCCTTCTGAATCCAGTCGGGGAGCTGGGTGAGCGGGAAGAAGGTGCCCGCCATGAGGAACAGCGGTGTGAACAGGCCGCTGAACACGTAGTCCATGGAGCGCACCGAGGTGATCACCGCCGAGATCCAGATACCGAAGAGCGCGAACGCGAACCCGGCGAGGAAGGCGACGAACGGCACCAGCAGCATGCCCGGCCCCGGCTTCAGGCCGAACGCGATCGCCACCAGCAGCGGCACGCACCCGTAGACGCCCGATCTCATGGCCAGCCAGAGGGCCTCTCCGGTGACCAGTTCGCGCACGTCCACGGGGGCGGCGAGGATGCCCTCGTAGGTGTGCAGGAAGCGGCGCTTGATGAAGGTGTTGATGACGGCGGGCATCATCGACTGGAACATGACCGACACGGCGACGATCCCGGTGCCGAGGAAGTCGATGTAGCTGTACCCGGCCAGGGTGCCGATGAGGGCGCCCATGCCGAAGCCGAAGCAGAGCAGGTAGACGGTGGGCTCGACCACGGCGGCGAAGGTGGTGGCCCGCCAGGACTGCCCGTAGAGAATCCACTCGCGGGCGACCACGCCCCGGACGGCGTCGGCCTCGAACCGCCCGGGCCGGGCGTGCCGCTCGGGGCGGGCGTCCTCGTGGCGCTGTGACGGTCTCATTCGACGGCCTCCCCGGTCAGGGTCACGAACACGTCCTCCAGGTTGCTCTCCCTGCGGACCGGGGTGCCGAGGCGGTCCCGGAGCGACTCCGGAAGCTCCTCGGCGCGCAGGACCGACAGTGTGGTCCCGGTGCGGCGGGTGGTGAGGCCGTGCCCGTTCACCAGGTCCTCCAGTGCGGCCATCCCGTCGTGGCCGGGGGTGTACTCCTCGACGCTCGTACCCGCGTACTTGGCCACGAGGTCCGCCGGGACCCCGCGTTCGACGATCCGGCCCCCGGCCATCAGCGCGACCTCGTCCGAGAGGCGCTCCGCCTCCTCGATGTAGTGGGTGGACATCAGCACGGTGGCGCCCTCGTCGCGCAGGGCGGTGATCACGCCCCACAGTTCCTGGCGCACCTGGGGGTCCAACCCCACGGTGGGCTCGTCCATGAGGACCAGCTCGGGGCGGTGCAGGAGCGCGCGGACGATGAGCAGGCGGCGGCGCATGCCACCGGAGAGGTCGTCCACGGGGGTGTCGCCGCGGTCACCGAGCTGGGCCAGGCGCAGGGTGCGGGCGATGGCCTCCTTGCGTCGGGCCCGGGGGACCCGGTAGAGGAACGAGAACATGCGGAGGTTCTGCTCGACCGTGAGCTCCTCGTCGAGGTTGTCGTGCTGGGGGACGACTCCCATGCGGGCCCGGGCCCACTTGGACTCGGCGGGGACCTCGTGGCCGAGGATGCGGATGGTGCCCTCGTCGGCGATGGCCTGTGCGGTGAGCATCTTCATGGTGGTGGACTTACCGGCGCCGTTGGGCCCCAAAAGGCCGAGGACGATCCCCTGGGGCACCTCCAGGTCGAGTCCGTCGACGGCCGTGATCGGGCCGAAGCGCTTGACGACGCCGCGCAGGTGCAGGGCCGGCACGGCGGTGGTCCCGTGGGAGCTCATGGCGGAACTCCCCGGGACGGCCCGGCCGGGCTCTGGTGTGGTCATGGGGACACGGTAGGCAGCGGACCGGCCGAAAATCCATCGTTTATCGGCTCGTGCCGGTCCTTCGGGCCGGTGGTCCACAGGCGCGGAAAACCCGTTGCGCGGCTTGGCGGGCCGTGTCTACCGTGGTGGGGAAGGTACCGAACACGGACGCGCGGGCGCGGGCCCACGCACGAAGAAGGACTGAGGTCCATGCCCCGGAACGCGCCGAGCGCGCCTCACAGCCGCGCGGGTCTCCGCCTGCCCCGACACCCTTCGGACGTCTGAACGAACCCGCCCACCGTCGAGACACGCTCGGCGCTCTTGCTGTCGACTTCCGTTCTTTCCAGCAAGGAGCCTCCGGGTTGTCCCACTACGAACTCACCCCCGGTACCACCACCTCCGTCCGTTCCGCGCGCGTCGGCTTCGACTGCGTGTTCTGCGGCCTGTCCGTCTCCGTTTCCGAACCCGCTCGCACCCCGCGTGACCACTGTCCGAGCTGTCTGACCTCACTCCACGTCCACGACCAGGTCGAGGACGGGCCCAGCGACTGCGCGGGGAGAATGACACCGATCTCCGTGGTCGTCGCCCGCGACGGCGGGTGGCGTCTGGTGCACCGCTGCGTGCTCTGCGACGAGCTCTCCGAGAGCGCCGCGGCCGCCGACGACAACCCGTTGGCGCTCATGCGGATCGCGGTGCGCCCGCTCGCCGAGCCGCCGTTCCCGCTCGACATGTTCGGGGAGGTGTGAGCCGTGGGCCGCGGCAACCACCGCCACGGGCGACTCCGGCGCCAGCGTCCCAAGACCGTCCTGCGGGCCCGGGGCGAACGGGACCGCCAGGGCCGGGACCAGGGGGCGTTCCGCTGTGCGCACTGCCGGCTCGACGTCCCGATGCGTGCTCCGGGTACCGCGCACCGCAACCACTGTCCGCACTGCCTCACCAGTCTGCACGTGGACGGCCGGGTCCCCGGTGACCGGGCCTCCGACTGCCGTGGCCGCATGGAGGCGGCCGGGGTGAGCACGCGCGCGGACGGCGAGTGGCTGATGCTGCACCGCTGTCTGTCGTGCGGTCAGCTCAGCGCCAACCGGGTCGCGGGCGACGACAACGCCCGCGCCCTGATGCGGATCGCCGTGCGGCCGCTTTCGGCCTCGTCCGCCCCGGCGAGGAGGGCACTGACGCACCTCTGACCAGGGGTGTCCGCGTGACCGGGGCGGGGGCCGGGCCTGTCCCGGTCACGCCGCCCCGTTCACGCGCCGCCGCCGGGAACACCGCTCGCCTAGGCTGAACGGTGTGAGTGAGGACATCTCCCCCGCCCGTATGAGGGCCTCCAACAGCGACCGTGAACGCGTCAGCGAGGTGCTGCGCTCCGCCGTGGCCGACGGCCGGATCGACATGGAGGAGTTCGTGGAACGGCTGGAGCGCGTCGAGGCGGCCCGGACCCTGGGCGACCTTCCGGAGGTCACCGCCGACCTCCTGCCCGCCGGGGAACAGCCCCTCCAGCTCGATCCCGAACCGATGGTCAGCTGGTTCACCACCCTCACCCGGAGGGGGCGCTGGGTGGCGCTCCCCGACGAACAGGCCGGGGCGGTGTGCGGACGCGCCGAGATCGACATGCGTGAGGCGCTGCTCACCCGCAACCACCACCGGATGACGGTCAGCACCTTCCTCGGGAGGGTGGTGATCGACGTCCCCGAGGGCGTGGAGGTACGCGTCAAGGGGTGGTCGTTCCTCGGCAGGCGCAGCACCAACGCCCGCCGTAGCTCGATGTCCCACCCCCCGGTCCTGGAGATCGACGGGTTCTGCCTGTTCGGGACGGTGCGGGTGCGGGCTCCCCGGCGCCGTTTCCTGGCGGCCCTGCCCAGGGCCCGCCGCCAGCTCCGGGGCTGACTCCCGACCTGACCGGCCCGGCATCGGTGACCTGCGCGGATGTCAACATGACACGGACAACACCGGGAACCCAGGGTGAGGTGCGCCGTGACCTGCCGCGTCTGGCAGGCTTGAGGTCACAGGTTTTCCCAGGAGAGATGGGTTGCAATGAGTGAGTTCCGTATCGAGCACGACTCGATGGGTGAGGTCCGGGTCCCGGCCGAGGCCAAGTGGCGGGCCCAGACCCAGCGTGCCGTCGAGAACTTCCCGATCTCGGGCCAGGGGCTGGAGAACGCCCACATCGCCGCGCTCGGCCAGATCAAGGCCGCGGCCGCCAAGGTCAACGCCGAGCTCGGCGTGATCTCCGACGACCTCGGCAAGGCCGTTCGCGAGGCCGCCCTGGAGGTCGCCGACGGCAAGTGGAACGACGAGTTCCCGATCGACGTCTTCCAGACCGGTTCGGGCACTTCCAGCAACATGAACACGAACGAGGTCGTGGCGACCGTCGCCAAGGAGCGCACCGGCCTCGACGTCCACCCGAACGACCACGTGAACGCCTCGCAGTCGTCCAACGACGTGTTCCCGTCCTCCATCCACATCGCCGCCACCTCGGCCGTGCAGAACGAGCTCATCCCGGCGCTGCGCCACCTGGAGGGCGAGCTCACCCGCAAGTCGGTCGAGTTCGCCTCGATCGTCAAGAGCGGCCGCACCCACCTGATGGACGCCACCCCCGTCACCCTGGGCCAGGAGTTCGCCGGGTTCGCCGCGCAGGTCCGGTACGGCGTGGAGCGCCTGGAGGCCGTCCTGCCGCGCGTGGCCGAGCTGCCCCTGGGCGGCACCGCCGTGGGCACCGGCATCAACACCCCGGAGGGCTTCTCCGCGCGGGTCATCGCCGAGATCGCCGCGAACACCGGACTGCCGCTGACCGAGGCCCGCGACCACTTCGAGGCGCAGGGCGCCCGTGACGCCCTGGTCGAGCTCTCCGGCCAGCTGCGGACCATCGCGGTCGGCTACTGCAAGATCGCCAACGACATCCGTTGGATGGGCTCGGGCCCGACCACCGGCCTGGCCGAGATCTTCCTCCCCGACCTCCAGCCCGGTTCGTCGATCATGCCCGGCAAGGTCAACCCGGTCCTGTGCGAGGCCATGCTCCAGGTCTCCTCGCAGGTCGTCGGCAACGACGCGGCGGTGGCCTTCGGCGGCGCCTCCGGCAACTTCGAGCTCAACGTGCAGCTGCCCATGATGGCGCGCAACGTGCTGGAGTCGATCCGCCTGCTGGCCAACGTCTCCACCGTCTTCGCGGACCGCTGCGTGGCGGGGATCACCGCCAACGAGGAGCAGTGCCGCGTGTACGCGGAGTCCTCCCCGTCGATCGTCACCCCGCTCAACCGGTACATCGGCTACGAGGAGGCCGCCAAGGTCGCCAAGCAGTCGCTGGCCGAGAAGAAGACCATCCGCGAGGTCGTGCTGGAGCGCGGCTACGTCCAGGACGGCAAGCTCACCGAGGCGCAGCTCGACGCGGCCCTCGACGTGCTCAAGATGACCAACTCGCAGCAGTAGTCGTCGGCGCGGGTCGGCCGGACCCACGGGGCACCTCGCGGACGCGGGGTGCCCCCTTCGTGCGCCACCGGCCCCCGCGCCGTCGCCGACGCCACCGTTCCGGCGCGCTTCCCAGGGCCCGGCCACCGGAACCTTCCCCCCTCCGGGGGCGTCGGACCCACTGGAACTTCCCGTACAGAGCCCGCTCCGAGAGGGCGACAGATGTCGAGTAACAGCCAGCCGACCATCGCGAACCGCTACGTCCTGCGCCGGGAGCTCGGCCGAGGCGGCATGGGGATCGTCTGGGAGGCCCACGACACGGCCCTGGACCGGGTCGTGGCCATCAAACAGGTCCTGCTCCCCGGCCACTTCACCGACGCCGAACGCGCCGACGCGCACGCGCGGGTCCGCCGCGAGGCGCAGTCCGCCGCGCGGATCAACCACCCCACCGTCATCACCATCCACGACGTGTTCGAGTTCGAGGACGACCCGTGGGTGGTCATGGAACTGGTCGAGGGGGGTTCGCTCCAGGACCTGCTCGGCGAGGCGGGCGCCCTGCCGCCGGAGGAGGTCGCCGACATCGCGGAGTCACTGCTCCAGGCCGTGCGCGCGGCGGACGCGGCGGGGGTCCTACACCGGGACATCAAGCCGGGCAACATCATGATGTCGTCCGACGGGCGGGTCATCCTCACCGACTTCGGGATCGCCACCATGGAGGGCGGTCCGAGCATCACGCGGACCGGCGCGCTGATCGGTTCGCCCGAGTACATGCCGCCCGAGCGGCTGGAGGGCGGACCGGCCGAGCACCGGGGCGACCTGTGGAGCATCGGCGTGACCCTGTACGCGGCCGTGGAGGGCTCCTCGCCGTTTCGCCGCGACTCGATCACCGCCGCGATCGCCGCGGTGATCTCCGCCCCGCTCCCGCCGATGACGCGGGCGGCGTGGCTGGAGCCGGTGATCACGGGCCTGCTGGAGCGCGACCCGGACCGGCGGCTCACCGTGGAGCGGGCGCTGGACCTGCTCCGGCGGTGCCGCGGCGGTGACGTGCCGCCCTCCGGAGCTGCCGGTGCGGCCGGAGCTGCCGGGGCTGTGGCTGGCGCGGCCGCGAGCGGCCCGCAGACCCCCTACCCCTCCGGCGAGGGCTACTACGGGAGCTCCCCCTCCGGGCACGACCAGGGGCACCAGACGCACGGTGCCGCGGCGTTCGGGTACGACGGCGGGTACGGACACGACCAGGGCGGCCACGGGCACGACGGCGGGTACCCACACAACAGCGGGTACGGGTACGACCAGGGCGGCCACGGATACGGCGGCCACGGCGGGCCCCACGCGTCGGTGGCCCACGGGGGCGGCGCCCCGGCCCCGCGCCGCCGCGGCGGTCTGCGCGCGGCCCTGGCCGTGGGCACGTTCGCTCTGGCCCTGCTGCTGGTCGGCGGGCTCGTGGTGGCGCTGGTGGCGCGATCGGGGACGAGCACCGACCCCGGCGACTCCTCCGTGACCGAGGAACCCGGCCGGTCGGACGGTCGCGAGGAGCACCTGACCGGTCCGGGCGGCAGCGTGCGGGTCGACGGGACTCCCCCCGAGTACGACGAGGACGAGCTCCAGACCTTCGACTCCGAGTGGTTGACGGTGTCCTACCCCGGCGGCTGGTCCCCCGACGACAGCCAGATCGCCGACTCGATCGCCCTGTTCGTGGCCCCCGGTATGGAGCACGAACTCATGGTGGAGGGCTGGGAGGAGACCGAGTTCACCGGTACCGCCGCCGAGTTCCTGGAGCAGTCGGACGGTGGCACCGACATCGAGGACGCCACCAGCGGCTACGAGGTGCGCGACACCGAGGACTTCGACCGGGACGACTTCGAGGGCGGACTGGCCGGTCTGGACGTCGCGATGGTCGAGGCGGACCTGGTCAACACCAACTGGGGCCAGTCGGAGCGGCGGCTCTGGGCGTACGCGGTGGTCATGGAGCAGGGCGACCACCGGGTCTTCTACCTGGTGAGTGTGAACGTGCCCCGGGAGGAGTCGGGCGACTTCGACAACATCCACGAGGACGTCATCGAGACCTTCACCCCCCACAAGTAGACCCGGAGGGTTCGGACCGGTCTGACGGAGGGTTTCGGACCACGAGAACGGCCCCGCGCGGGATGCGCGGGGCCGTCGTGTGGTTCCGGGGGACGAACCGGTGGTGGGTACTAGGGCCAACAGGCCCTAGTACCAGCCGACGGACTGGGAGTGGGCCCAGGCCTCACACGGGGTGCCGTAGCGCCCCTTGATGTAGCTGATGCCCCACGAGATCTGGGTGGCGGGGTTGGTCTGCCAGTCCGAGCCGTGGGAGGCCATCTTGTCGCCGGGGAGCGACTGGGGGATGCCGTAGGCGCCGGAACTCGGGTTCTGCGCCTGGTAGTTCCAGTTGCTCTCCTTCTCCCACAGGGGTTCCAGGCAACTGTCGAACTGGTCGGCGCTCCAGCCCTCGGCCGCGACCATCTGACGGGCGATGCCCTTGGGGTCGCCCGAGAACACGGGGGTGTCCTCGGTCTCCTCCTCTTCCTCCTCTTCCACCTCCTCCTCGATGTCACTGCCGCTGGCCTGGGTGGACTGCACCCCTTGGCCCTTGGCTGCGTCTCGTTCGGTCTGCGCCTGGGCGCGGAGCGCGAGGAGTTCGTCCTCGGTGAGTTGCTCCGAGGCCGCGAAGAACTCGTCGCCCTCGGTTCCGGTGTCGGCAGCGGGTTCCTCGGACCGGGGTACGGCGGCGCTGGCCGCGACGTCCGGGTCCACACCGTCGTCCGCGAACGCGGAGACGGCGAAGGTCGCACCGGCGACCAGGGTCGCCGCACCGACCGCCGCGGTACTCCGCAGCGACATTCGGTTGAGTAGCACGATCGCCTTCCCAAAAGGGGGTTAAGGGCAGGGAAAAACCTATTAATACCAGTTGTTGGCCTGGGAGTGGGACCAGGCGCCGCACGGATTGCCGTAACGGTCCTTGATGTAGCTCAGCCCCCACGAGATCTGGGTGGCGGGGTTGGTCTGCCAGTCGGAGCCGTGCGAGGCCATCTTGTTTCCGGGCAGGGACTGCGGGATGCCGTAGGCGCCCGAACTCGGGTTCTGGGCCGTGTGGTTCCAGCCGCTCTCCTTCTGCCACAGCGGTTCGAGGCAGTTGTGGAACTGGTCGGCCTCCCAACCCTGGTCGAGCACCATCTGGAGGGCGATCTCCTTGGCGGAACCCGCCGGGACCGGGGCCGTGGGAGCCGAGCCCCCCGTGGAACCGGAGCCGCCGGAGGAACCGGAGTCGGGGGTCTCCTCCTCGGGCTCCGGCTCGGGCTCGGCGATCTCCGCTCCGGTGCCGCTGGTGGACTGGACGGCCTGGTCGGCCGCGGCCCGCACGTCCTCACGGACGCGTTCCCGCTGGTTCTCCAGCTCGGCGTCGTCCACGGGGGGCGGGCTCGCGAAGAACTCCTCCTGGGGCGCCTGGGGCTGCTTCACGGGGGTCGCCGCCGAGGCGGCCGCGCCGGGGTCGAGGTCGCCGGTCCGCGCGAAGGCCGAGACGGTGAACATGCCGCCCGCCACCAGCGCCGCGGCTCCGACCGCGCTCATCTGGCGCAGTGAGATCCGGTTGACTATCAAGATCGCCCTTTCACGTTGACGCACGCGTGCCCGGGGGCGTCGCGTGGTGTGGGTCGCCGCCTGGGGACCGCGTGGCCCGTCGTCACCGCCGGGGTGGGGACGGACTCGCCGTTCGACCGACCACGGGGCGGGGCTCCCACACGGGAGGGGGGATTCTCTGTGCAGCGCAACTCAGCCTGCACCATCGTCACGATGAAGTAACGCCAGTTTTACTGTGCCCTGACTCACATGACGGAATGTGCCTGCTTCGCGCGCCTGTGACCTGCAAGGGAACACCAAGAGTCAGGATCGGACACGACGTCCGGGCCTGTGGCCCTCGTCTCCGCACCACCAGGGAGAGACCGGAGTCACCGGAGGAACGGCCCCGGCACGGCGCGACTGAGTACGCGTACCGATGTACGCCGCCGGACCGGCGGACAGCATGGGGGACATGCACGCCCACGGATTCCCCCACCCCTCGCCGGGAGCACCGCGCCGCTGCCCCGACTGCGCGGCACCGCTCGGCGCCTCCGGCCCGGAGTGTCCGAACTGCGGTCTCGGCCTGGTCGGCCCCACGGCGCAGCGCCTGTGGTGGATCGACGCCGAACTGTCGACGCTGCACGGCCGCGAGCGCGTGCTCGTCCAGGAGCGTTCCCAGGTGCTGGGCCGTCTGCGGTGGGAGTCCGACGAGCGCGTCCGCCGGTTGGCCGCCGCTCCCGCCCCTCCCCCGCCGATCCCCGAACGGGCCAGGGCCCAGGCGCCGGTCGTGGTCGAGGTCCCGTCCGCACCGCGTTCCGGCCCTTCTCCGTCCGCGCCGCGCCCCGCCGCAGGGACACCGTCCGGTCCCGCGCCGGGGCCCCGGTCGGCCCCGGAAGCGGAGCGCGGCGCCGAGGTCAGCCGACGTTCGGCCCAGAACGTCATCCTCGGCCTGGGCGGCCTCCTCATCGGTGTCGCCGCCCTGGTCTTCGCCATCTGGACGTGGAGCGACATGGGCACCGGCGCCCGCGCCGCCGTGCTCGGGGCGACCACCCTGTCCTTCGCCGGGCTGGCCCTGCCGCTGCACCGGCGCGGCCTGCGCGCGACCGCCGAGACCTTCGGGTCGGTGGCCGCCGCCCTGCTCTGCGTCGACGCGCTCGCCCTGTGGCTGCTGAGCGACCGGACCGCCAACGGTCCGGGGTACACGGCCGCCGCCCTCGCGGTCATGAGCGCGCTCCTGGTGCTGTACCCGGCCCTGGTGCCGCTGCGCACGCCCCGAGTCCTGGCCGTGCTGTTCGCTCAGCCCGTACCGGTGCTGCTGGTCGTCTCACTGCCCGGCGACGGCAACCCCGGCTGGCTGCTGCCGGTCGTCGCCGCCACCGCCCTCGCCGACCTCGTGGCCGCGCGGTTCCTCGGTGCGCCCCGTCCCGGCGTCCCGGTGCGGACACTGCGCGCGGCCGCCGTGGTGCTGTGGGTCCTCGTCCTGGTCGTGACGGTGGTGTCCGTGCTCGTCGTCGCCCCCTCCTCCCCCGGGCGGGACCCCCTGGGCTGGTGGTCGCTGGCGACCACTCTCCTCCTGGCGGGGGTCGCGGGGCTGCTGCTGCACCGGTGGCACCCCGCCGGGTCCACGCGGGCCCGGGACGCGCACTCCGCGTCCTCGGTCGTCGGACTGGCGGCGCTGGCGCTGGCGCCGCTCGTGGCCGGGCCCGCGCACCTGCCGGTCCTGCCCCGTCCCACGACGGCGCCGTGGGGCCTGGAGCCGTCCGCGATGACCCTCCCGGCCGTGGAGCTGCTCGGGCTGGAGCGGGCGAGCACCCTGCCGCCGCTCTCCTTCGTGTACCTGGCCGGTGTCCTGGCCGCCTCGGCGCTCGCCCTGGGCGTGGTCCGGCTGCTGCTCCGCAGTTCCCTGCCCGTTCTGCTCTCCCTGGTCGCCCCCGCGGCCCTGCTGGCGCCTCCGCTGCTCCTCGGCCTTCCCCTGGTCGTGACGGTCGTGTGGGCGCTCGTCCTCGGCGGCGCGCTGGTTCTGGGCTCGGCCCTGCACGGCCGGTGGGCCGGCGCGGTCCCCGTGGTCACCGGGACGCTCACCCTGGTCACCGGCCTGATCTGGGCTCTGCCCGAGCGGTACACGACCCTCGCGGCCGTGCTCATGCTGGCCGCCACCGCGCTCGTGTGCACGGTCGGCGCACGTGTGTTCTCGGCCGCCGAGGGCCGCCCCGCCCCGGGCGGCCGGGCCGCGACCCTGTACCTGGGCGGCGCGCTGCTGTGGGCCCTGGCGCTGATCGCGGGCACCGCCTTCCTGCTCTGGAACCGGGGCGCGGAGGGCACGGCGCAGGCCCAGTGGTGGATGCTGACCGCCGCCGCGCTGCTGTGCGCGGCCACCGCCCTGACCCTGGGCCGGGTCCCGGCCCCGGCACCGAGCGCGCACGTGCGCGGTGACGACCGCTCCCCCTCGGACCCGCGCTGGCTGTTCACCCTGGCGGGGCTGGCCCTGCTCCCGGCCGCGCCGCTGCTGGCGCTCCCCGGCGACGGCCCGGGGCTGCCCCTGCTTCCCGGGACCGCACCGTGGTCGGCGCCGACCGGGTCGGTGTGGGGTCCGGCGCACACGCTGCTCGGCGCGCCCGCGCCCGCCGACCTCCTCACCGCGCTGGGCACGGCCCTGGGGGTCCTGTTCGCCGGGGCCCTGGTGCTGGGTCTGGTGGCCGTCGTCGACCGCCGCTGCCTGACGGCGGCGACGACTCTGGTCGCGCCGACCGCCCTGGTGCCGCTGCCGGTGCTGCTGGGCGCGCCGTTCCTCGCTGCGGTGGTGTGGGCGGCCCTGATCGGCGCCGCCCTGTTCCTGTGGACCCCCCGGGTCGGCGCTGCCGTGGCGTGGCTCCCCGGGACCGCCGGTCCGGCCACCGTGGTGCTCGCACTGGTCTGGTCGCTGCCCGAACGGCACGCCACCCTGACCGTCTTGCTCGTGGCGTCCGTGGCCGTGGCGGTCTCGGCGTGGGGCCACCGGGGCCCGACCTCCACCGACCGGGGAGGCCGGGTGCCCGCCACGGCGCTCGTGCGCGGACTCACGGCCGGCGCCTGGTCCGCTCTCCTCGCGCTGGCGTCGACCGCCCTGGTCGCCGTGGCCGTCAGCGGGGCCTCCGGCACGGCCGCGTGGTGGCTGCTGGGCGCCGTCACGCTCGCCCTCGGCTCGACCGCGCTGGTCCTCGGCCGCGCGGACCGCCGCCCGGACGGCACGGCGTCGGCCCTCGGTGTGACGGGGCTCGTCCTGCTGGCCGCCGTCCCGCCGGTGGCGGGCGCACTGCGTCTGCCGACCCTGCCCGCGCTCGGCCCCGGGGGTGCGGTGTTCGGTGCGCCGTTCGCGGCGGTGGGCGCGCCCGCGAGCACGCTGGTGGGGCTGCCGGTCCCCTCGGACACCCTGACCGCCCTGCTCACGGCGGCCGGACTGCTCGGCTTCGGGGCCCTCTCCCTGGGCTCGGCGCTCCTGTTCGAGCGTCGTTTGGCCGGGCCCCTGACCGCCCTGGCCGCACCGCTCACGCTGGTCCCGCTGCCGGTCCTGCTGGGTGCCCCGTTCCTCGTGGCGGTGGTGTGGACGGTGCTGGTCGGCGCCGCCCTGTTCCTGTGGGCCGCGCGGTCCGGCACCTCCTCCGCACCTCTGGCGGGTGCCACCGGCCTGGCCACGCTCCTGCTCGCGCTGGGCTGGTCGCTCCCCCAGCAGCACACGGCGCTGGCGGTGCTCCTGGCACTCGCCGTCGTCACCCTGGTGTCCGTCCTGCAGCACCGGCGCCGCGCGCCCGGGACCGACGGCTCCCCAGGAGCGTTCGCCTACGGGCTGACCACGGCCGCCTGGGCCCTGACCCTCGCCATGGGCCTCGGCCTACTGGCCGCCTCGGTCTCCGGAGGGGACCCCGGACCGGTGCCCCGGTGGTTGCTGGGGGCCACGGCCCTCGTCCTGGGGGCGAGCGCGCTGGCTCTGGGCCGCACGGGGCGCGCGCCCGTGCGGGGCGGGGATGGCTCCGTGCGAGGGACCGCCCTCGGCTGGGCGGGGGCGGCCCTGCTGGCGCTGGCCCCCGTGGTGGCGGTCTCCCGCGCGCTCCCGGTCCTGGCCCCGTTCTCCCGGTCTCACGCCCTCGGCGGGGCCCCGCTCTCCGCCCTGACGGAGCCCGCGCACGCGTTCCTGGGCGTGCCCGGCCCCACCGGCGCCGCGGACGCGCTCGCCAGCGCCCTGGGGCTGCTGGCGGCCGGGTCCCTGGCCCTGCTGGCCGCCCTTCTCGTGGACCGGTCACTCCTGGTACGCACCGCCGCCCTGGTGGTCCCGGTGGCGCTGGTCCCCGTCCCCGTGGTGCTGGGACTGCCCTTCCTCGTCGCCCTTCCGTTGACCCTCGCGGTCGGCGCACCGCTGCTGGTCGGAGCGGCCCTGCTCAGGGACGGCTGGGCCGCCCTGCTCCCGTGGTGGTCCGGGGCGGCCGTCCTCGCGCTCGCGTTCGGCTGGGCCCTGTCCGAGCGACACGCGACGGTCGCGGTCCTGCTGGCCGCCGCCGCTGTCCTGTCCGTGGTCACCGCGCTGGCCCGGACCCGTTTCGTGGCGGTCGCGTCGACCTCGGTGTCCACGGCGGCCACCGGCGGGTTCGCCCTCACGGTCCCGCTGCTCCTGGGCGCCCCGCTGGAGTACGCGGCGCTGGGCCCGCTCGCCGTGGTCGCCGCCGTGGCCGCCGTCGCCCCCCGCCTGCGCGCACCCCTGGTGACGGCGGCGGAGGTTCCGGCGGCGGGCTGGGCCGCCGTCACTCTGCTGCTCAGTGTGTTCCACGGCGGACGTCTGGAGCTGGTGGCCGCCGCCCTGGCGGTGGTCGGGGTGATCAGCCTGGCCAGCGCGGTCCGGCCCGGCCGCCGGTGGTACGCGGGAGTCGGCGCCGTGCTGATGTTCGCCGCGCTGTGGACCGCCTTGGCGTCGTGGGAGGTCACCGTCCCCGAGGCGTACACCGCCGCGCCCGCGCTGGCGTTCCTGGCGATCGGTGGGGAGTGGTCGCGCCGGTCCGCCGAGCCTCCGTCGAGCTGGCTCGCGTACGCCGGAGGCCTGGCGCTCCTGCTCGGCCCGACCGTGTGGGAGGTGCTCACGGAGGACGCCCTGGTCTGGCGGGTCCCGGCCGTGCTGGCGGTCGGTCTGGCGGTCGTGGTGTGGGGGTTGCGCCAGCGGCTCTCCGCCGCCCTGGCCCTCGGCGGCCTCGCCCTGCTGGTGACGTCGCTGCGCGCCTTCGGCCCGCCCCTGTGGGAGCTCGGCCAGATGACGCCCAACTGGCTGCCGTTCGCCGTGGTCGGCGCGCTACTGCTGTTCGTGGGCGCCCGCTACGAGGCCAGCCTGACCCGGCTGCGGCGGGTCCGTCAGTACCTGGCGCGCCTGCGCTAGGTCGGCGGCACGAGACGGCCGTGCCCGGCGGACGGAACCGGGTACCGGCGGGCGCGCCCGCCCCACGACGGTGTGGGGCGGGCGCGCGCACTCCTGCGGCCCCGAGTCCCGGTCCCTAGGCCTCCAGCATCTCGGTGACCAGGGCGGCGATGGGCGAGCGCTCCGAACGGGTCAGCGTGACGTGCGCGAACAGCGGGTGGCCCTTGAGCTTCTCGATCACCGCGACGACCCCGTCGTGACGGCCCACCCGCAGGTTGTCGCGCTGGGCGATGTCGTGGGTGAGCACCACCCGCGAGTTCTCGCCCAGCCGGGACAGCACGGTGAGCAGGACGTTGCGTTCCAGGGACTGCGCCTCGTCGACGATCACGAAGGCGTCGTGCAGGGAGCGGCCCCGGATGTGCGTGAGCGGCAGGACCTCCAGCATCCCCCGGTCGACGATCTCCTCGATCACGTCCTCACTGGTCACGGCGGACAGGGTGTCGTGCACCGCCTGACCCCAGGGCGTCATCTTGTCGTTCTCGGTCCCCGGCAGGTAGCCGAGCTCCTGGCCCCCCACCGCGTACAGCGGACGGAACACCATGACCTTGCGGTGCTGGGCGCGCTCCAGGACGGCCTCCAGGCCGGCGCACAGCGCCAGCGCCGACTTGCCCGTGCCCGCGCGCCCGCCCAGCGAGACGATGCCGACGTCCGGGTCGGTGAGCAGGTCGAGGGCGATCCGCTGCTCGGCACTGCGCCCCTTCAGACCGAACACGTCCCGGTCCCCGCGCACCACCTTCACGGACTTGTCCGCCTGCGTACGCCCCAGCGCCTTGCCCTGTTCGGAGACCAGGACCAGACCGGTGTGGCAGGGCAGGTCCCTGGCCTGCTCGATCTCGCTCTCCCCGGCGGAGAACAGCTCGTCGATGTTGTGGGCGGGCACGTCCAGCTCGGCCATCCCGGTCCACCCGTGCTCGATCGCGAGTTCGGCCCGGTACTCGTCGGCCGGCAGACCGATCGAGGACGCCTTGATCCGCATCGGCAGGTCCTTGCTCACCAGGACCACGGAACTCTCCTCCTCGCGTTCGGCTTGGAGGTTGCGGGCCACCGTGAGGATACGGGTGTCGTTGTCCCCGAGCCGGAAACCCGCGGGCAGGATCGACGGATCGCTGTGGTTGAGCTCCACCCGGAGCGTGCCGCCCTGGTCGTTCACCGGGACGGCCACGTCCAGACGGCCGTGGGCGACCCTGAGGTCGTCCAACCGCCGCAGGGCGTTGCGAGCGAAGTACCCGAGCTCCGGGTGGTGACGCTTGCTCTCCAGCTCGGTGATCACCACCACGGGGATCACGACCTCGTGTTCGGCGAACCGGGCCATGGCCATCGGGTCGGCGAGCAGGACACTGGTGTCGAGCACGTAGACGCGCGTGCCCTCTCCTACCTCCGCTTCGGGGGCGGTGGGGGGCTGGGTGTCGCGGTGATCGGTCGAGGAACTAGCCACTCGTTCTCCCCTTGGGCACCGCACGGGTGCCCTGCTGTCACGGGATCATGGAGGACCGGGACCAGGCCCACGAGGGCCGGGTCCGGCCCTCCTCTTCGATATCCCGCCGGGGCGGAGAAGATCAACGAGACGGGGCCTCCCGAACGGATGGGCGAACGCCATCCGCTGCTGTCGACGCTACGCGCCCTCGAGCCCGTTTTCCAGGTCCCGTGCCCACCATCCGGTGAACTCCGCGTTACGGGCCCGCCGTGGACAGGCACGGCGCGCCCCGCGGAGCGGAGGCGGCAGGGGTCGGGAGAACGGGATTCAGGAGCCGAAGCGCCGGTTGCGCGCGCCGTAGGCACGCAGCGCGCGCAGGAAGTCCACTCTGCGGAACGCGGGCCAGAAGACCTCGCAGAAGTAGAACTCCGAGTGCACGCTCTGCCAGAGCATGAAACCCGACAGACGCTGTTCCCCCGAGGTGCGGATGAGCAGGTCGGGGTCGGGTTGTCCGCGCGTGTAGAGATGCCGGGCGATGTCCTCGATGTCCAGGCGCTCTGCCAGCTCCTGGATACCGGTGCCCTTCGCCGCCTCCTCCTGGAGGAGCGACCGAACCGCATCAGCGATCTCACGTCTACCCCCATACCCGACGGCGACGTTGACAACCAGCCCGGGATTGCCGGATGTGGCTTCCTCGGCCTCCTTGAGGGCGCGGGCGGTGGAGTCGGGCAGGACGTCGAGGGCTCCGACCGGGCGGGTGTTCCAGCCCTCCCGGCGCAGCCGCGCGATGGTCTCCTCGATGATGCGAACGAGGGGGCCGAGCTCGGCCTCGTCACGGGTGAGGTTGTCGGTGGACAGCATCCACAACGTGACGACCTGCACACCGACCTCGTTGCACCATCCGAGGACGTCGAAGATCTTGTTCGCCCCGGCCTGGTGACCCTGCTCGGCGCCCGGAAGACCACTGCTCTTGGCCCAGCGCCGGTTGCCGTCCATGGCCACACCGACGTGCCTGGGAATCTCCTGGCTGGTCAGACCGCGTTCGAGACGCCGCTCGTACAGCCAGTACAGGGGGTCACGGAGCCCCATTGGCGAAACCTCTCAGAGCTGGATCATGGGACGGCGCACTCCTGTGAACGGATGTGCCGACGGGGATGCCTCCAGAGTAGTTCGCCCGTGGACGTCACGTCACGGCGAGCGATTTGCGCACGTGCTTGCGGCCCTGGTGGATACGGGACTTGACCGTTCCCAAGGCGAGGTTGAGCTCGGAGGCGATCTCGTTGTAGTCCATCTGGCACAGGTCGCGCAGGACCAGCGGGGCCACGAGGTTGGGCCGGTCCTTCTCCAGCTGGTCGAGCGCCTCCAACAGGTCGATGCGCGAACCGGCGATGACGCTCGTGGTGCGGGGGTCGCGCTGGTTCGGCATCCGCTCGGCCTCGGTGGGGAACTCGGCCGACCGGCGCTTCATGGAGCGGTAGGTCTGCCGGGCGGAGTTGGACACCACCGTGTAGAGCCACGTGGTGAAGAGGGAGTCGCCCTTGAAGCTGTCGATCTTGCGGGCGACCCGCAGGAGCGCGTCCTGGCAGGCCTCCTCGGCGTCCTGACGGTAGGGCAGGAACCGGGCGCAGCGGCGCAGTACCTCGGGCTGGATGCGGCGCAGGAGGTCGTCGAGGGCCACCGCGTCACCGTGCTTGGCGCGGCGCGCGAGCTCCTCCAGCTCCTCGTCGACGTTGCTGGCCACCCGGCGGCGGGGGGTGGGGGTCTCCTCGTTCTCCGAGTTGTCACTACTGTGCATGGCTCATTCTCTTCCTGGCTTGCGGCAGACGTCCGGTGGTCCGTACGAACGCGTACGCGCCCACTCATGAGAGGGTCACACGTCAATGGGACGCCTATGAGCCCCGCTCGGCTCCCGCCTCGCGAATCCCATGGTCTGCGCCCCCCGGTGCACATGGCGCACGGAACTCGAAGGGAACCTCCAGTCTCCATGCCCCGGAGGCGTCGACGATACCCGGGGGTGGGGATCATATCCACGGAAGTCCACGTGAAGGCGCAGATGGTGTATTAGTGGGCAACGACCGCGTATTCACCCCCGACAGACCGAGGCAAAGATGAGCCAACCGGAGGCCTTCGGACGTTACCGCGTCATCAGGCGTTTGGGTTCCGGTTCCTTCGCCACCGTCTGGCTGGCGCAGGACGATCTGCTGAACTACCCCGTGGCCATCAAGGTACTCGCCGAGAACTGGGCGCACCAGATGGACATCCAGCACCGCTTCCTGGAGGAGGCGCGCATCCTGCGCCAGACCGACTCCACGTGGCTGGTGGCGGTCCACGACGTCGACGTGCTGCCCGACGGGCGCCCGTACATGGTGATGACCTACGCCGACCAGGGCAGCGTCGCCGACCTCGTCCACCGGGGCCAGCTGCCCCTGGACGAGGCGCTGCGGCTGCTCACGGAGATCGGCCAGGGCATCACGGTGCTGCACGGCCACGGCACGATCCACCGGGACATCAAGCCGTCGAACGTGCTGCTCCAGTCCTCCCCCGTGGGTCAGCGCGTGCTGGTGGCGGACCTGGGTTTCGCGAAGGCGATCGACGAGGCCTCGGGGTTCACCGCGGCGGCCGGGACTCCCGGCTACATGTCGCCCGAACAGAGCATCCCCGGTGGCGACCTGGACGTCCGCTCGGACGTGTACTCGTTGGGCGCGGTCGCCTACGAGCTCATTACCGGACGTCCGCCGTCCCGGCCTCCGGTCAGGGTGGCGCCTGGCCGGATTCGGCCAGGTTTGCCTCCTGCGCTGGACGAACTGATCCTCTCGGCGCTGTCGGTGGACCGGGAGAGCCGCCCGGCCGACGCGAAGACGTTCACCGACCGGGTGCGCGCCATCCGTATGGCTCCCAACCTGAGCGAGGACACCGCCTGGTGGCAGCGGTACCGCATGCCCCGGCAGCGGGCCGGGGCCCTGGTCCTGGCGTGCGGCCTCCTGCTCACGGGGGTCAGTTCGTCGATGGGGACACCGGGCATGGTGTTGACGACGGTGCGCAACTCAGCGATGGAGATCCGCGTGGACGTACCGGCGGTGTGGGCCCGCGAGTTCCACACCGACCAGGAGGCGCGCGACTCGGTCGCCGACTCCGGCGCCGGGCCGGGGCTGTTGGCCGCCACCGACGTGGCCGACTGGCACTCCACGGACGTCCCCTCGTACGGGGTGTACGCCACGGTGGTGCCGGGCGCGCCGAACCTGGACACGGTGGCCGACACCAAGCCGTGTCCGGGGCCGCCGGAGGAGCGGGCGATCAGCGAGGGCGACTGGCAGGGCACGGCCTGGGAGTGGCCGGAGTGCAACGGCAACGGCGCCTTCACCTCGGTCGCCGTGCACCCGCCGGACACCCCCAGAACGGTCTACCTGGAGATCCGCCAGCCCGATTACCGTCCCGACCTGGTGGACGAGATCGTGGAGGGAATCGAGTTGTCGTGACCACCCCGAACTCGCGTCGCGGACACATCCCGTAGTTCGGCCATTCACCGCCGACAGTTCGGGATTGTCGACGGGTCAATGCGCCTTCGGGAATGATGTTGATTTTTCAACCACATTCTCAGCCCGAGTTCGCCTCACCCGACAACTGGGCCCGCAGTTCCTCCGGAGTCGTGACGGGCAGTTTGCAGACGAAGCCCTCGCACACGTAGGCGGTGGGCCTGCCCCCGACCCGCACCCGCTGTTCGAGGAGCGCGACCCCGCCGTCGTCGGTCCCGTCCCCTCGCGTGAGGACCGTGCCCAGGGGCGCCCACCGGAGCACGGTGCGCACCAGCTCCTCGGCGGCCGGCTCCCCCGGCTCCCCCACCACCGCGACGGCGCGCGGCCCGCTGAGCCGTGCCTCCCCTGCGGCCAGACCCCACCCGGCGAAGCGCGGGGCCTTCTCGGCCAGGAGCGGCACCACGGACAGCGCGCCCTCGGCGGCCGTCCGGTAGCGCTCCTGACCGGTCAGCGCCGCGTACGTGAGCAGCGCCGAGGCCGCGGCGAACCGGCCCGAGGGGGTGGCGTTGTCCGTGGGGTCCTGGGGGCGGCTGAAGAGCTGTTCGGCGTCGTCGGCGGTGTCGTAGAACCCGCCCTCCCCGTCCCCGAAGCGCTCCAGGACGGTGTCGAGCAGGCCCCCGGCCTCCCGCGCGTAGCGGGCCTCCCCGGTCACGCCGTGCAGGGCCAGCAGGCCCTCCGCGAGGTCGGCGTAGTCCTCCAGGACGGCGGCGCTGGGCCCGGGCCTGCCGTCCCGCGAGGTGCGCACGAGCCGCCCGTAGAGGAGATGGGTCCCGAGGACGAGGTCGGCCGCCTCCCGGGCCGCCCGGACCCAGTCGGGGCGCTCCAGCAGGGCGCCTGCCTCGGCCAGCGCCGCGATCGCCAGCCCGTTCCAGGCGGCCACCACCTTGTCGTCGCGGGCGGGCGGGACCCGCTCGGCGCGGGCGGCGAGCAGGGCGGCGCGGACCCGGTCGAAGCGCTCGGGGTCGTCGGGGTCCCCGCGTAGCTGGAGCACGGAGGAGCCGTGTTCGAAGGTGCCCCGCTCGGTCACGGCGAACAGGTCGGCGGCCCAGGCGCCGTCCTCCTCGCCGAGAACCTCGGTGAGCTGCGCGGGCGTCCACACGTAGTAGGTGCCCTCCCCGCCCTCGCTGTCGGCGTCCAGGGCGGACGCGAACCCGCCCTCCGGGGTGCGCAGGTCGCGCAGCATCCAGTCGGCGGTCTCCTGGGCCACCCTGAGCATGAGGGCCCGGCCCGCGATCGCGGCGGGGTCGTCGCCCGCCGGGCGCCGGGACAGCCGGGTGTAGGCGCGCAGCAGCAGGGCGTTGTCGTAGAGCATCTTCTCGAAGTGCGGCACGACCCACGCGCCGTCCACCGCGTAGCGGGCGAACCCGCCGCCGAGCTGGTCGTAGATGCCGCCCCGGGCCATCGCCACGGCGGTGCCGCCCGCCATGAGGGCGGCGGGAGTGGGCTCGTCGGCGCTCTGGAAGGGGAAGGTGCGCTCGTGCTGCGCGGTCAGGAAGGACAGCAGCATGGACGGCGGGAACTTGGGTTCGTCCCCGTACCCGCCCTCGGCGACGTCGTAGTCGTGGATGAGGGCCTGCACGGCCAGGTCGAGGTCGGCGGCGGTGGGCGGCGGGGAGGCGGCCAGCCGACGCGGGGCCCCGAGGGCCTCCACCACACGGCGCCCCTGGTCGAGGAGGTCCTCGCGCCGGTTACGCCAGGCGTCGGCCACCCCGTTGAGGAGGTTGCGGAAGTGGTCCCGGGGGAAGTAGGTCCCGCAGTAGAACGGGGCGCCGTCAGGCGTGGCGAACACGGTCATGGGCCAACCGCCCTGGCCGGTCATGGCCTGGGTGGCCTCCATGTACACAGCGTCGACGTCGGGGCGCTCCTCGCGGTCGACCTTGACGTTCACGTACAGCTCGTTCATCCGGGAGGCGGTCTCGGGGTCCTCGAAGGACTCGTGCGCCATGACGTGGCACCAGTGGCAGGCCGCGTAGCCCACGGAGATGAGGAGGGGGACGTCGCGGCGGCGTGCCTCGGCGAAGGCCTCCTCCCCCCAGGGCCACCACTCCACGGGGTTGTCGGCGTGCTGCAACAGGTAGGGGCTGGTCGCGTCGCTCAGGCGGTTGGGCATGCCTCCACTGTGCCACCTCGACCGCCGCGCCGCGCGGGTCCGGGTCAGGCGGACAGGGTGATCTCGGCGCCCAGGCCACGAGCGCGGGCGGCGTCGAGCAGGAGACGGCCGACGGCGGCGTCCTCCAGGCCGATGCCCACCGAGTTGAACACGGTGATCTGCCGGTCGCAGGTGCGGCCGGGGTGTCGGCCGCCGACCACGGCGGCCAGTTCGAGGGAGCAGTCCTCGGCGGTGATGGCGCCCTCTGCGAGGGCGTGCGCGATGTCACCGGACTCGTGCAGGGCGGCCGGGGTGGAGTCCACCACGAGGAGGCCGGAGTCGCGGGCGGCGGCGAGGACGGCCGCGTCCACCTCCCGGTGGTCGGTCCTGGGGGGCGAGCCCACCGCGTTGAGGTGCTGCCCGGGGCGCAGCCAGGCGCCCTCGACCAGGGGTTCGCGGGAGGGGGTCACGGTGCAGACGACCTCGGACGCCTCGACGACGGCGCGGGGAGAGGCGGCGGCGACCACCTCCAGGCCGGGGACCTCCTCGGCCAGCGTCGCACGGAGCCGCTCGACGGTGGCCGAGGAGCGGGACCACACGAGGACCCGTTCCAGGCCCCGTTCGTCGGCGAGCGCGACCGCGTGCGCGGCGGCCAGGGGCCCGGCTCCGATGACGCCGAGGGTGTCCCAGCCGGGGCGGGCGAGGTGGCGGGTGGCCACACGGGTCGCGGCGGCGGTACGCAGCCGGGTGGGGACGGCTCCGTCGAGGATGGCCAGGGGGGCGCCGTCGTCCGCGTCCGCCAGGACCAGCACGGACTGTTGGGAGGGGAGCCCCCGCTCGCGGTTGCCGGGGATGTCGCTGAGGAGTTTGCCCGCCACCAGGCCGCCGCTGCCGAGGAGCCCGACCATCGGAACGAACTGGGCGTCGTGCCCGGGCAGGCGGGCCGGTTCCGCGTGGGGCTGCGCGGCGCGCCCTTCGGCGAGGTCGGCGAAGGCGGCCTCCACCGCCGAGGCCACCTCTCGGGGGGTGACGAGGCCGGTGAGGTCGGATCGGGTGAGGATGGTCGTCATCGGTGCCTTCTCCCTGGGTCCACTGCCGTGCATTAGCGGTATACCACTAACCCGGCCAAGGGAACACCCGGTCTCGGTGCGGAACCGGGGCCGTGGATCGCAGGTCGGGCGCCTACCTGCGGGTGCGGGTGCGGGTGACGTCCACCGGGTCGAACCGCTCCCACGTGTCGGCCACCGTCAGCGTGGGCTCGAGCCCTGCCGCGATGTGCGCGCGGTACAGGGCCGCCGCGCCGTCGCCGTCACCGGCCTCGACGAGTTCGAGCAGGCGGACGTGCTCCTCGCGCTGCTCCCGGGTGTCGCGGTGCCGGGTGAGATGGAAGAGCCACTGCACGCGGGAGTCCAGCGGCGCCATCATCCGCTGGAGGAGCGGGTTGCCGCACGCGGCGACCACGGCCCGGTGGAAACCCGCGTTCGCGGCGGCGGTGGCGGACTCGTCGTCCGCCTTCAGCGCGTGTTCGGCGTCGTCCAGGAGGGAGCGCATCCGCCGCAGGTCGGCGTCGGTGCGCCGGGCGGCGGCCAGGCGCGCGGCCAGGGTCTCCAGCTCCTCGCGCACCTCGAACAGCCGCACGATGTCCTCACGGGACCAGCTCGCCACCATGGCCCCCTGCCGGGGCACCAGCACCACCAGCCCCTCGGCCTCCAACAACCGCAGGGCCTCGCGCAGGGGCACCCGTGAGACGCCGAGCTCGGCCGACGCCTCGCGCTCGGTGATCCGGTGGCCGGGAGGCAGCTCCAGGTCCATGATGCGCGACCTGAGCTCGTGGTGGACCCGGTCGCGCAGGGACGGGGCTCGGGAGGGCTCGGGCAGCATCCCCCCATCGTAGGCACTCCCCCTCATGCGGGGGCGTGCCTGCCGGGACCGCCCCCGCGGGTGCGCGGCGGGGGCGGCGCCGGGTCAGGCGTTCGTGGAGGAGTCCCCCGTGGACGCGGGCCCTCCGGCGGCGGCCTCCACCCCGGAGGTCTCCACACTGTCGTCCCGCCCGGCGGTCTCCTCGGCCTCCTGGAGCTCGGCCCGGGCCGAGACCCCGCGGAGCTTGCCGATCAGGCTCCGCATCAGGAAGTAGAGGCACACGCCGATCGCGAAGATGGCGAGGAAGCCCAGGACACCGGGTGTGACGGTGTCCTTGTCCAGTGCGAAGTCCTGGGCGACCGTCGTGGTGGACGCGAGAAGGGTGTTCATGCCACTCATACTCTCATCGACTCGCGCACACCCGCGAAGAGGTCCTTCTCAGGGACCTCGGTGTCCACGAGGGACCGGACCAGGTGGTAGTCCTCGGTCGGCCAGGCCTCGGCCACGACCTCGTTGGGCACGGCGAACCAGAAGCCGTCCGGGTCGATCTGGGTCGCGTGCGCCTTGAGCGCCTCGTGCGCCGTGTCGAAGTACTCACTGCAATGGACGCGGGTGGTGATGTCCCAGCGCGGGCGCTCCCGGTCCTTGAGGCGCTCCATCCACTCCGCGAAGGGGTTGTCCAGACCGCGATCGGCCAGGATGCGCGCGAGGGCCTCGAACCGCTCGGGCGGGAACGAGACGAAGTAGTAGAGCTTGAGGGGCTGCCACGGGTCGCCGGAGCCCGGGTAGGCGTCCGGCTCGGCGGCGGCGTCGAAGGCGTGCATCGACACCTGGTGCGTCATGATGTGGTCGGGGTGCGGGTAACCACCGTTCTCGTCATAGGTCAGGATGACGTGCGGACGGAACCGGCGGATCGCGGCCACCAGGGGTTCGGCGGCCTCCTCCACGGGAAGGGTCGCGAAGCAGCCCTCGGGAAGCGGGGGGAGGGGGTCGCCCTCGGGCAGGCCGGAGTCGACGAAACCGGCGAACTCCTGCTCGACACCGAGGATCTCGCGGGCCCGGTTCATCTCCTCACGGCGCACCTCGGCGATGTTCTCGCGGACCTCGGGGCGTTCCATCGCCGGGTTGAGGATGTCTCCGCGTTCGCCACCGGTCATGGTGACGACCAGCACGTCGGCACCCTCTCGGGCGTAGCGGGCCATGGTGGCCGCGCCCTTGCTGGACTCGTCATCGGGATGGGCATGGACGGCCATAAGCCGCAGGCGCTCGGACAACGAAGGCTTCTCCTTGGCTCGGTCGACGGCCACTGCACGCGGCTGTCCGACGCCACCCCGGGTCACGGCGTGGACGACTCACGTGCGGGCCGCGTAGGGGGGCTGTCAGGTCGGGGATATCTTAGACAACACCGTCCCCTCGCTCGGAGATTCCCAATGTCAGCGACCCCGGAAGATGATGCCGTGAACAGTGCCGACACCGCGCCAGCGCTACGCAAGCGCCACGGCAACGGGCCCGTCTTCTTCGTCGTCGCGACCATCTTCGCCGTGGCCGTCAGCATCGGCTGGGGCTACTCCGTCATGAACTACACCGGGCTGAGCGGCGGCGTGTACCACCAGGTGATCGCGGTGACCGCGCCGACCGGGAGCGAGGCCCGGATCGACTTCGAGGTCAACAGCAAGAACGGGGCCGAGTGCCTGATCCGCGCCCTGGACGCCCAGATGGTCGAGGTCGGCACGGAGCGGATCGAGGTCGAGGGCGGGAACCGAATGGTCAGCCAGACCGTTGAAACGGTTCGTCAGGCTTCCACGGTAGAAGTGGCCTCGTGCAGGGAACAAGGTTCGCAGGACTGATCAACCGAGCTTTCCCCCTGTTCGGCACAGGTATCCGGAGCGGCTCCCGAGACACGCGTCACCGGTGTGCGATCGCGCACGGTGATATTCTCGTGAGTTCAGCTCTGGCCGCCTGGTGGCCATTGCTACGAGTACACAAGGAGTTCCCGTGACCCAGACCCGCGATGACAACGTCACCTGGCTCACCCAGGAGGCGTATGACCGGCTCAAGGGAGAGCTGGACCACCTGTCGGGGACCGGGCGTATCGAGATCGCGGAGAAGATCGAGGCCGCTCGGGAAGAGGGTGACCTGAAGGAGAACGGCGGCTACCACGCCGCCAAGGAGGAGCAGGGCAAGATGGAGGCCCGCATCCTCCAGCTCACCGAGATCCTGCGCACCGCGCGGGTCGGCGAGGCGCCCCGTACCGAGGGCGTGGTCGGCCCCGGCATGACCGTCACCGTCAGGTTCGACGGCGACGACGAGGAGGTCACCTTCCTGCTCGCCTCGCGTGAGGAGAGCGGCTCCCCCATCGACGTGTACTCCCCCAAGTCCCCGCTCGGCTCCGCCATCAACGGCAAGGGCGTCGGTGAGACGGTCAGCTACAACCTGCCCAACGGCAAGAGCCTCGGCGTGGAGATCATCGAGGCGGTTCCCTACAGCGGTATGTGACACACCGCCGTGGCACCACCGGGCGGACCAGGAACGTAGTACGGCAGGGGCGGCTTCGGCCGCCCCTGCCGTATGCCCGGCCCCCTACTCCGTGACGCACTCGGGGGCGTCGGCACCGCCCACGGCGAAGGCCGCCGGAACGTAGTGGTCCTCGCCGATCCGGTACCAGACGTCGGAGGCTCCGGCGGGTCCGGCGGCCCGGTCACCGGTGGTGCGGCAGGCCACGTCCACGTTGGCCTTGTGGGCGGCCTGGCCCACGGTGTCGTGGTCGGTGCCGGGACCCTCCCGCACGATCACGGGGTCCGCGCCGGTGGCGGTGGTGATCTCGGCGCGGTGACGGTATTCGGCGGTCCACAGGTAGTCGACCCGCACCCACGCGTTGGTGGGGAGCTGGAGGCCCTCGTTGAAGGCCCCGTCGGCGAGGTCGATGCCGGCCGGATTGAGCACCCGGCGGCCGAACCCGTCGAGGCCGCCGTTGTGACTCTCGGTGTAGGCGGCCTGCGCCTGGGGGCGGCCCCGGTCCAGGTCGCGCCAGGACTCGCGGTCGTCGTTCCAGTGGTCGTCGGTGATGTTCCAGGGGCCCACGTCCCACACGGGCAGGTAGGAGCAGCGGGGCTCGTGGTTCTCGGTGTCACCGCTGGCGCCGGGCCCCAGGGCGCCGGTGCTGCACACCCGGACGGTGTACTCGCCGCCGCCCCGGGTGGCCAGGCCCCGGCGGGAGGGCAGGGCCACGAACTGGTCGTCGGGCCGGACGGTGTGCCCGTTGGCGGTCTTGTTGCCGACCAGGCCGATGCGGGTGGCGAACAGGCGGGCCGAGAACGGGCGGGGGACGTCGTCGTCCCGGGCCTCGTCCTGGGTGTCCTCCCCGGCCCCGTCGGTTCCGGTGGCCCCGGCGGGCTCGTCCGTCCCGGTGGACTCCACCGGGCGCACCCGCACCTCGGTGACCGAGGTCGCCTCGTCCCGCTCCTGCGGCCCGTCTCCGCCGACCACCTCGGACTCCACCCCCACTCTCAGCTGCACCTCCGCGACCGGTTCCGGCAGGGTCACCCTGCCTCCGCCGACCCCAGTGGGGTGCCACTCCGTCCACATCCCGTCGGAGCGCACGCCCCGTGCCTCGGTGAGGACCTCCTCGGCGTCGCCCGTGACGCGCACGTCGACGTCGAGGGTGTCGGTGGCCCCGTCCAGCTCCTGACCGGGAAAGGTCGCCAGCCCCGCACGGCGTTGCGCGGGGTCCAGACGCGGCGAGGCGCCGAGGTCGGTGGACCGGCCGGTGTTCAGACGCAGCGCTCCGGAGTCCAGGGACAGGCCGATCCGGTCCGCCGAGGTCAGGTCCTGCTCCATCCAGGCGGACTCGGCGGCCAGCGCTGGGGTGGGTGTCGCCAGCGGAGCCAGGAGGGCGAACGCCCCGAGGGCAACGAGGGACGTGGTCGTGCGCCGGTTGTCGGCCATCGTTCCTTCTCTCACCAAGCACGCAAGTGATGAAAACGCAGTCACTCTTAGTAATCACCCTGGTGTGCGCACACTCAAGCAGGTTGGTCAGGGTGTTGGTGATCCGAGGGTAAAAGTCCGACTTGACCCGACGCCCGGCGGTCAGGCCCCGAACGCCAGCAGACAGGCCGTGAAGCCGTGCACGTGGTTTACCCCCGCGACCGGGCCGATCTCACCCGCCGCGAACAGGCCCGCCACCGGACCGGCTCCCAGGACGCGCCGCACCGCCAGGACGTCGTGGTCGGCCTGGGAGAACAGCGCCTCCCCCCGGCCTTGGCACGAGAACAACAGTCCCGCGGCCACCGCGTGCTCGGCGCCGAACTCCGCCAGTTTGCGCGCGAGGTCCTCGTCCGCCGTCCCCGCGTCCCGCACCTGGAAGCGGACGGTCTGGCCCACCTCCACCATCTCGTCAATGGTGAGCGCGCCCAGCTCCGGGTCGGCGCCGTTGAGCGTGCGGATGAGGAAGTCGCCCTGTTCGTGCTGGTCGGCGTACTCGTCCATCGCGATCCCGATGTGCAGGCCCCGCGCGGCCAGCTCGCGGTCCTTCTCGGGCAGCTCCTCCACCAGGGCCTCCAACCGCTCGTAGGCGTTGGTCCCGGCCAGCTCCAGCACGAGGTTGCCCTCGGCCTTGGTGATGGTCATGTTCGGCCCCACCGGGCGGCACCCCTGGCTGACCACCGTTCCCAGCACCCCCTCACCGCCGACGAGCACTCCCACGGCTCCGTTGGGGGCCACCTCGCCCTCGCAGAACAGCCGCACGGAGTCCTCCCCGCGCAGCCCGTCCGCCATCGCCCCGACCAGCGGGAGCCCGCCGAGGGCCTCGGTAGTTTCACGGACGAACGCCTGGGTGGGGAACTCGTAGGGGTTGGTGAGCAGGATGCCGACCCGGTCACGCGGCGACGGTTCGCGCATACCCACCACGGCCAGCTGGTCGCCCTCGACCACGGTGTCCAGGTGGAAGGGGGTCAGCTCGACCCCGGGCAGGCGGGCGCACCACACGCTCACCGCGCCCTGGCCCTCGACGCCCCGGCCTGCGCCGAACACGCCGGTGGCGCTGCACCCCAGGGTGAGGGCGTCCCCGGCCAGTTCCATGACCCGTCTCCCGGCCAGGGTGACCTCGTCCGGGTCGGCCCCGCTCACGAAGAAACAGACCAGGTCGGCGGGGCCGTCCACCTGTTCCAGGGCCTGGAGGACGGCTCGCTCGCCCGCGTTCACGAGGTCGGCCCCCGTCGTCAGTGCATCGCCGAACCTAGCCACCAGCCGCCACCCCCGCCTTCACCGGCCACCTGGACCGGGCCTGGGAACCCTGTCGTCCCATTCTTCCATCCGACTCCCAACAGGGGCTATCCACCAGAGGAACCCTCAAACGCCCCCGTCCCGGCGAACGCCCCTTCGGTCCCGGCCCGCCCGAGGCGGCCGAGGGCGGTCGGGCACGCCCTACACTCCCCCTTGTGACCCATGCCGCACCTGTCCCGAGCGGGCTCCCGCGCACGCGCGCCGCGCTGCGCGAGTCCGGCCACGTCCACCGTTCCACCACGGCGGAGGTACGTGAGAACCTGCTGGCCCGGATGGCCTCGGGCGGCCCCCGCTTCCCCGGTGTGCACGGGTTCGACGCCACCGTGCTCCCCCAGCTGGAGCGCGCGCTGATCGCCGGACACGACATCGTGCTGCTGGGCGAGCGCGGCCAGGGCAAGACGCGGCTGATCCGTACCGTGGCCGGTCTGCTCGACGAATGGAGCCCCGTGGTGGAGGGCTGCCCGGTCAACGACCACCCCTACGCCCCGGTCTGTCCCGCCTGCCTGCGCCGGAGCGCGACCGAGGACGACGCCCTCCCGGTGACCTGGCGGCACCGCGAAGCCCGGTACGGCGAGAAACTGGCCACCCCCGACACCGGCACCGCCGAGCTGATCGGCGACGTCGACCCGGCCAGGATCGCGGAGGGGCGTTCGCTCGGTGATCCGGAGACCGTCCACTACGGCCTCCTGCCCCGCGCCAACCGGGGCGTGTTCTGCGTCAACGAGCTCCCCGACCTGCCCGCGCGCGCCCAGGTGGCCCTGTTCAACGTCCTGGAGGAGCGCGACCTCCAGGTACGCGGGTACACGCTGCGCCTGCCCCTGGACCTCCTGCTGGTGGCCAGCGCCAACCCCGAGGACTACACGAGCCGGGGGCGCATCGTCACCCCGCTCAAGGACCGGTTCGGCGCCCAGGTGCGCACCCACTACCCGCCCGGTCTCGACGACGAACTGGCGCTGGTCCGGCAGGAGGCGGACCTGCCCCCGGGCACGACCGTCCCCTCGCACCTACTGGAGGCCGTGGTGCGCTTCGCCCGACTCGTGCGCGCCTCCAACCGGGTGGACCAGCGCTCGGGGGTCTCGGTGCGGTTCACCGTGGCGGCCGCCGAGACCCTGGCGGCGTCGGCGCTGCGCCGGGCCGCGCTGACCGGTGAGGAGGTCCCCGTGGCCCGGGTCTGCGACCTGGCGGGCGTCCCCGAACCCCTGGTGGGCAAGGTGGAGTTCGAGACGGGGTCGGAGGGGCGCGAGGCGGCGGTCCTGGAGACCCTGCTGCGCCGGGCCGTCTCCGAGACCTTCCGGGCCCGGTTGGGCGACGCGGACCTGGAACCGCTCAGTGACCGGTTCGCGGGCGGCGGGACCGTGGAGAGCGGCGACCTCGTGGGGGCGGCCGAGCTGCTGCGCCGGGTGGGAACGGTGCCCGGCCTGGCCGGACTGTTGGAACGGGCCGCCCCCGAGGAGACCGACGGCCCTCCCACCCCGGGGCTGGCCGCGTCGGTGGTGGAGTTCGCGTTGGAGGGCCTGTACCTGGAGCGGCGGCTGTCCAAGGACACCGCCCCGGAGGGTGGTGTCTACCGCTTCTGATGAGGTTCCGGTACCGGGAGTACATGGGTGGCCCCGACCCCCTCGCCGAGCCCGACCCGCCCCCTGAGGAGGCGGTGCGGGCCGCCGAGGCTCTGGTGGGTCTGATCGCCGGGGCCCGGTCACGGGAGGACACCCCCGAAGGGGACGTCCGTGGGGCGGTGCTCGCCGCCGCCGAGGAGGCGCTGTCGGCGTACGCGGAGGGCGACCGCGACGCTCTGGGGGGCCTGGACTCCGACGCGCTGCGCGGCGTGCTGGGCCCGGCCGCCCACGGCCCGCTGGAGCGGTTGGACTCCGCCGACCACGGGCTGACCCCGCGCGAGCTGCGCAGGTTGGGCGAGGTGGCGTTGAGGGAGGTCGAGAACGCGCGGCGGACCGTGCCAGGGGGGCGTCCCGGCGGCGACGCCCCGGGCGGCGAACCGACCGGTGCGGCCGTCCCCCACGACGGTCTGGACCGGACGCTGGACGCGGTGGCGACCCTGCGCGAGGCGATGCTGCGCCGGGCCTCGCAGGGCGGTTCCCGCGCGGCGCCGCTGCGTGCGGGGGACGTCCGGTACGCGGAGACCGAACCGGCCGGCGCGGCCGCCGTGTGCCTGCTCGTGGACCTGTCCCACTCGATGGTCACGCGCGGCCTGCACGAGGCCGCCGTCCGTACGGCGCTGGCCCTGCACACCCTGGTGCGCACCCGGCACCCCGAGGACCGGGTGCTCCTGGTCGGGTTCGGCGACCACGCCCGGGAGATGTCCCCCGCCGACCTCGTGGAGCACGACTGGCGCCGGGTGCCCGGCACCAACCTCCAGCACGGGCTGCGCCTGGCCCGGCGGCACCTGCGCCGCCACCGGGGGCTGCTGCCGATGGTGCTGGTCGTCACCGACGGCGAGCCCACCGCCCACCTGGGCGAGGACGGGGACGCGCGGTTCTCCTGGCCGCCCGCGCCGCGCACGGTGGAGGTCACCGCCGCGGAGTTGGACTGCGTACTGGGCGAGGGCGCCGGGGTGACGTTCTTCCTGCTCGCGGACGACCCCCGCCTGCGGGGGTTCCGGGAGCTCCTCGAACGCCGCCGCGGGGTGGGCGTGGTGGACGCGGGCGCCGACGCCCTGGGGCCGCTGGTCGTCGACCGGTACCTGCGGCGGCGGTCCGGGCCCTGAACGCGCGGGGCGGTGCGCGGCCGGTCACCGCGCGGGCTGCACCGGGCTTGCGGCGGTCGGGGCGGTCAGTGGTCGAAGACGCTGACGCCGGAGTCCAGCACCGGTAGCTCGTCGGGGGCGTCGCCGCCCGCGTACAGGAGCTGGTGGCGGTTGGCCGGCATGAGCGCCTCCGTGTAGCGCAGCGGACGCTGCCCCTGGTAGGTGACCCGTTCCTGGACCAACAGCGGGATGCCGGGCCCCAGCCCGAAGGCGTCGGCCTCGTCCTGGGAGGGCATGCGCGCCCCCACCACGTCCCAGTTCCATTCCTCGTGGAATCCGAGCTCGCGCAGGACGGCGCCGATCCCGCCCTCCAGGTATTCGGGGGACATCAGCGGGGTGTTGTTGGCGATCCCGAACGGGAAGTACGTGACGTGGGACTGCCAGAGACCGCCGTCCACGAAGTGCTCCGAGGACCGGATGACGACCAGTCCCCCGCTGGCGGCCCGGCCGTCCGCGGCGTCGACCAGTCGCTTGGCCACCTTCGGGCGCATGGTGTCCAGGCTGACCTTGACCTTCTCGTCGATGTCGCCGAATCCGGCCCGCCGCAGGCGGTCGCGGGAGCCGAGGTCGAAGCGGGAGGGGTCGTCCGTACCGTCGGGGGTGGCCTTGTGCGTGACCGGGTGGTGGTCGGAGACGAAGGCTCCCCGGCCGACGCGGATGGAGACCCGGCCCTCGTCCTGGAGGATGCGCATCCCCAGGCGCGCGGTGGCCCGGGAGACGTCGAGCTCGTCGGCGAGTTCCTCCTCGCCGGGCAGCCGGTCGCCCGGGCGGTAGTCACCCCTGGCCAGCGCCTCCCGCAGGTAGTCGGCGACCACGGTCTTCTTCGTCGCGCTCATTGGCTTGTCAGTCCCGGTGGTAGGCCTGGAGGTTACCGTGCTCGAACTGGTAGCGGATGCTGTGCCCCGCGTGGACAGTGTGCACCATCCGTAGCGGTCGCTCGTCGGAGTAGTCGGTGCGGTTCACGTTGAGGACCGGGACTCCGGGCGGGAGTTCGAGCTCGGAGGCCTCCTGAGGGGTGGGCATGCGCGTCTCCAGCTCGTCCACGTAGCCGACCTGGCGGTGGCCGTGCTCCAGGAGCACGGCCAGGGCGCTCCCGACGTTCTCGGGGAGCATCAGCGAGGTGCCCTGGACCAGGTCGACCGGGTAGTGGGCGGAGCTGATCGATCCGGACCGCTCGCCGGAGAAGCGGTGCATGCGCCGGACCACCGTCATCTCCCCCTCCGGGACCCGGAGGCGGCTGGCGATGTCGGGGGTGGCGCTGAGCAGTTGGAGCTCCTCCAGGGTCAGGCCGCTCATGTTGAACTCGTTGAGCCCCTCCGGGCCGCCCGTCTTGCGGGTGGCGTAGAAGATCTCGGGGACCACGTCCTGGACGAAGTGTCCGCGCCCGGGCCTGCTGACGATGAGGCCCTGGTTGCGCAGCATGCCCAGGGCGAGGCGGATGGTGTTGCGGGAGGCCTCGAAGCGCTCCTCCAGCTGCTTCTCCGAGGGGAGTTGGCCGCCCAGGGGGAGGCTCCGGTCCTGGATCTCCCGTCGCAGGACACGGGCGATCTGTCGGTATCTGCTCTCTGCCCGCATGAGTCCGCCCTAGGAGGGGTAGAAGACCAACAACACAGCTTGTACCAACAAGCTAAGTGCTACACCAGCCAAACAGCTCTGACTGGTTCTCATGAACCATCCTAAAGGAAGGTGACCCTCAGTACAGGGCACACCGGCCCCCAGAACCGGAGACCGACAGCATGCGACAGCCCCTCCAGGACCACCCGCCCCATACCGGCAGAGGAACACGGCACCAGTGATCCCCGGCACCACCCTCCCCCTGTACGGCAGGGGGCCCACCAGGAACTGACCACCCGCCTACGCGAAGGACTTCCCCATGAACATCGCGTTCGTCATCCTCATCCTCGCCGCCCTGTTCCTGACCGCCCTCGCGGTCGGCTTCCTCCTCGCCGTCTCCATCGGCATCCGCCGCGCGGACCGCGGCGGCACCTACCGCTCCCTGCGCCGGAGCGACGACGACAACGCCCTCACCCGCTCCAGCCGGGCCGTGGTCGGCCTGCGCTTCCGGGGCCAGGGCCCGGGCGACCTCCCCGACCGCGGCCGTACCCCCACCGCCGTCTGACCCCGGCACGTACGAGGGCACCGCCCCCGAGCACCATCGACGCGGAGGCCGCGACGGGCCCGGCACACGGCCGGGGCACCCGCGCGGCGTGGCGCGGGCACCCCCGCCGGGGGTCGCCCCGCAGGACCCACCCCGAAGGTCAGCCCTCCAGGGCCTGGGTCAGGTCCGCCACGAGGTCGTCACCGGACTCGATGCCCACGGAGATCCGCACCAGGTCGGCCGGGACCTCCAGCGCCGAGCCCGCCGTGGACGCGTGCGTCATCCGGCCCGGGTGCTCGATCAGCGACTCCACACCGCCCAGGGACTCACCCAGGGTGAACACCTTCGTCCGCTCGCACAGGTCCAGCGCGGCCTGCTCACCGCCCCTGAGCGTGAACGAGACCATGCCGCCGAAGGCGCGCATCTGCCGTTCGGCGATCTTGTGCCCCGGGTGGGTGTCCAGGCCCGGGTAGTAGACCCGCCCGACCGCCGGGTGGCCCTCCAGCGCGGCCACCACGCGCTCGGCGTTCTCGCTGTGGCGGTCCATGCGCACGCCCAGGGTCTTGACCCCGCGCAGCGTCAGCCAGGCGTCGAAGGGGCCCGCGACGGCGCCCATGGTGTTCTGGTGGAAGGCCAGCCGCTCGCCGAGCTCGGCGTCGGCCACGACCAGCGCGCCGCCGACCACGTCGGAGTGGCCCCCGACGTACTTGGTCGTGGAGTGCACGACCACGTCGGCGCCCAGGGTGAGCGGCCGCTGGAGGTAGGGCGAGGCGAAGGTGTTGTCCACCACGTGCAGGGCGTCGGCCTCGTGGGCGATCTGCGCGACCGTCTCGATGTCGGTGATGCCCAGGAGGGGGTTGGTGGGCGTCTCCGTCCACACCACGCGGGTGTTGGGGCGGACGGCGTCGCGGACCGCGTCGACGTCGGTCTGGTCGACGGCGTCCCAGGTGACGCCCCAGCGCTCGACCACCTTGGAGATGAGCCGGAACGTGCCACCGTAGGCGTCGCCGGGGATGATGATGTGGTCGCCCGGGGAGAGGACCGTGCGCAGGAGGGTGTCCTCGGCGGCCATGCCGGAGGCGAAGGCCAGGCCCCGGGCACCGGACTCCAGGGCGGCCAGGCACTCCTCCAGCGCGGTGCGGGTGGGGTTCTTGGTGCGGGAGTACTCGTAGCCCTGCCGCATCCCGCCCACGCCGTCCTGGGCGTAGGTACTCGTCTGGTAGATCGGCACAACCACGGCACCGGTACCGGCGTCCGGCTCCTGCCCCGCGTGGATGGCCAGCGTTTCAAAACCGTCGAACTTCATGGGGCCACCCTAGTGCCCCGGGACCGCCCGGAACCCGTTGTCAACAGGCATATCTCAGGATGTGGTCGTCTTCTCGCGCGTCGCGGCCGCGCGCGCGGCGACCGATGCCGACACGGAGCCCTCCGAGGCGCCGCGGGCCCCGGGAGCCTCCCGCGCGGACGGTCCGTCAGGCCGGGGGGAAACGGGTCGGCGACCCCGGTTCGGGGGGCTCGGCGGGAACCTCGGGCGGCAACCCCGTCACCGGAGTGGGGACCCGGGTGGGGGTCCCGGTCTCGCGCAGGGGCGGGTCCCATCCGAGCTCGGTGTCGTGGGTGCGCACGACCTTGCCGGGGACGCCCGCGATGACCGCGTGGTCGGGGTAGGTGCCCGGTCGCACGACCGTACCGGCCGCCACCACGGAGTTCCTGCCCAGGTGCACACCGGGCAGGATCACGCAGTTGGCGCCGAGCCAGCTACCGTCGCCGATGCTCACCGGATCGTCCACCGGCCACTGGAGGCCCACGGGGATGTCGGTGTTGGCGTAGGCGTGGTTCTGGTCGGTGATGTAGACGTAGGGGCCGGTGTACACGTGGTCGCCGATGTCCACCGAGCGGTGCGCCACGATGTGCGAGCCGCGTCCGATGGCGCACCCGGAGCCGATCCGCACCACCGTGCCCTCGCCGAGGTCGTAGTCGGGGCCCATCCCAGCGGCGAGGGTCATGTCCCCGCCCAGCACGGTGTGGACGCCGATCTCGATCCACGGCTCGCCGTAGACCGTCGCCGTGGGGAAGGCGATCGCCGATCCCGCGCCGAAGCGCGCGAACCTGCGGGCCGCCCGGGAGTCGGCTCGGATCTCTCCGTGACTGCGCGCGTACGACCAGGCGGAGCGGATGATCCAGTTGAGGAGCCGCGACACGGGTGCACCTACTTATTACCGGCCAGTACGTACTGACGCGAACATTAGCAGTGTCCGAGTATGCGGCACCCTGTCCGGTACCGGGACCCCGGGGCCCGAACCGCGCTCGGAACCCCGGGGAGGCCGACTCAGCCCGACAGGTGGGCCAGCAGGTCCTGCCTGGTGAGGATGCCCACAGGCTTGCCGTCGCGCAGCACCACCAGCGCGCCGGAGGTGCGCAGGAGGCGGACGCAGTCGCTGACCGGGGTACCGGTGCCCACCGTGGCCAGCGGCTTGCCCATGTGCGTCTCGACGAGGTCGTCGAGCTCCGCCCGGCCGTCGAACAGCGCGTCAAGGAGGTCGCGCTCGGCGATCGAGCCGACCACCTCGGCCGCCATGACGGGCGGCTCCTCCTTCATCACCGGCAGCTGGGAGACCCCGTACTCGCGCATGATCGCCACGGCGGTGCCGACCGTCTCGTCCGGGTGGCTGTGCACGAAGTCGGGCATACCGCCCTCCTTGTCCGCGAGCACCTGCCCCGCGGTGGCCTCCTCGGTGTCGGCGGACAGGAAGCCGTAGTCGGCCATCCACTCGTCGTTGAAGATCTTGCCGAGGTAACCGCGCCCGCCGTCCGGAAGCAGCACGACGATGACGTCGTCGGGACCGGCGTCCTTGGCCACCCGCAGCGCCGCCTCCACAGCCAGGCCGCAGGAACCGCCCACCAGGAGGCCCTCCTCCTTGGCCAGGCGGCGCGTCATCAGGAAGGAGTCCTTGTCGCTGACCGGAACGATCTCGTCGCAGATCGCCGTGTCGTAGGTGCCGGGCCAGATGTCCTCGCCCACTCCCTCGACCAGGTACGGGCGGCCGCTGCCGCCCGAGTACACCGAGCCCTCCGGGTCGGCGCCGACCACCTGCACGGCCCCCTTCGAGACCTCCTTGAGGTAGCGACCGGTGCCGCTGATGGTGCCGCCGGTGCCGATGCCCGCCACGAAGTGGGTGATCCGGCCCTCGGTCTGGTCCCACAGCTCGGGGCCCGTGGAGTGGTAGTGCGACTCCGGGTTGTTCTCGTTCTCGTACTGGTTCGGCTTCCACGCCCCGGGGATCTCGGCCGCGAGCCGGTCCGAGACCGAGTAGTAGGAGTCGGGGTGCTCCGGAGCGACGGTGGTCGGGCAGACCACGACCTCCGCTCCGTAGGCGCGCAGCACCGACAGCTTGTCCGGCCCGACCTTGTCGGGGCAGACGAAGACGCAGCGGTACCCCTTCTCCTGCGCCACCAGGGCCAGGCCGATACCGGTGTTGCCCGAGGTGGGCTCGACGATCGTGCCGCCCGGCCCGAGCTCACCGCTCTTCTCGGCCGCCTCCACCATGCGCAGTGCGATGCGGTCCTTGACCGACCCACCGGGGTTGAAGTACTCGACCTTGGCCAGGATCGTCGGGGCCAACCCCTCGGTGACCTTCCGAAGACGGACCAAGGGGGTGTCTCCGACCAGGTCGATCAGTGAATCGTGTACCCGCAACTTCGCTCCTTCGCATCGTGGCGACCGGGTCTTCGGCCCGCCCTGTGTGGTGTCCCCGGTGACGCCCGAGGCAGGTGGGACCGGTCCGGCTCCCACATGCAGACTCTAAGCCGATTTCGCCGTCGGCGCGCCGCTCACCTGGTTCAAGGCCCCGATGAGCGGTGTGGACCGGTCCGTACCGGTCCGCCGATTCGTCGGTACGCCGTACCGGACCGGTCCGACTTCGGTGGCGCCCGCGCCCCGATGGTGTGTCGTCCGGGTACGTGACCCCGGACCGGCCCGCCGGTACCGTCGGGAAGGAGGTCAGGGGCGGGGCGGACACTGCGGGGGGTACCGATGCTGCGAGCCGCGCGGGCACGGCGCATCGCCGCCGCCACCGCGTTCGGCGGGGGCGGGCTCACTCTGGTGGGCGGTGGCACCGTCGCGCTGCTCTACCTCCAGGCCCGGCTGGCCAAGAACGCGATCGGCCGCACCGCCTGGGACCGCCCCAGGGCCGACGGGACCTACGGCGAGGGACCGGGCCCGGCCCTGCGCCTGCTGATGCTCGGCGACTCCACCGCCGCCGGCTTCGCCGTGAGCGAGGCGTGGCAGACCCCGGGCGCGCTGCTCGCGGCGGGCGTCTCCGCCGCCGCCGAGCGCCCGGTGCTCCTGCGCTGCACCGCCACCCCGGGAGCCACCTCCGCGGACCTGGACGCCCAGGTGGAGCGGGCCGGTGCGCGCGAGCCGGGAAGGCGTTACGACGTCGCGGTGGTCTTCGTGGGCGCCAACGACGTCATCCGCCGGGTCCGTCCCAACGACGCCGTGGCCGCCCTGCGCGAGGTCTCCGCCGAACTGGTGGGGCTCGGCACACCCGTGGTGGTCGCGACCTGCCCCGACCTCGGCACCGTCCGGCCCATCGGCTGGCCGCTGCGGTCGGTGGCCCGACGCGCCTCCCGGCAGCTGGCGGCCGCGCAGACCATCGCGGTGACGGAGGCGGGCGGGCGCACCGTCTCCCTGAGCGACGTCCTCGCCGACGACTTCCGGGCCGACCCCGGCTCCATGTTCGGCCCGGACCGGTTCCACCCGTCCGCACGCGGGTACGCCCAGGCCGCCCTGGTGGTCCTGCCCTCCGCCTGTTCCGCCCTGGGGTTGCTGCCCGAGCTCGACGAGGCCGACCGCACCGAGGGCGTCCTGCCGGTGGACCGCGCGGCCGTGGTCGCCGCGCAGACCCCCGGCACGGAGGTCTCCCCCGCCTCCGACCAGGCACCGACCGGGGCGCACGGACGCTGGGCCGCGCTGGTCCGGGGCCCCTTCCGCACCAGGGGCGGGGCCCGCCCGGCGCCGCCCGCCCCCACCGGGGACGAGGACGCGCCAACGACGACCCCGGATGGCGCGGAGGGGCACCGGACGGGTTAACTGGTCAGTAACAAGTCTCGCCGTGACCCGAACAAGGACGAAGAACATGCCCGAAGCAGTCATCGTCGCCACCGCGCGCTCCCCGATCGGCCGAGCCTTCAAGGGCTCCCTCAAGGACCTGCGCCCCGACGACCTCACCGCCCAGATCGTCGGCGCCGCCCTGGCCAAGGTGCCCGAGCTCGACCCGAAGAGCATCGACGACCTCATGCTCGGCTGCGGCCTCCCGGGCGGCGAGCAGGGCTTCAACCTGGCCCGCATCGTGGCCGTGCAGCTGGGCCTGGACACCGTCCCGGGCACGACCGTCACCCGCTACTGCTCCTCCTCCCTCCAGACGACCCGGATGGCCTACCACGCCATCAAGGCGGGCGAGGGCGACGTGTTCGTCTCGGCGGGCGTGGAGACCGTCAGCCGCTTCGTCAACGGCAGCAGCGACAACCCGCAGAACGAGAACCCGCTCTTCGCCGACGCCAGGGCCCGCACCGAGAAGCGCAAGGAGGGCGGCCAGGGCACCTGGACCGACCCCCGCGAGGACGGCCTGCTCCCCGACGCCTACATCGAGATGGGCCAGACGGCCGAGAACGTCGCCGAGATCACCGGCGTCTCCCGCCAGCGCCAGGACGAGTTCGCGGTCCGCTCGCAGAACCTCGCCGAGAAGTCCCTCGACAACGGCTTCTGGGAAAGGGAGATCACCCCGGTCACGCTGCCCGACGGCACCGTGGTGAGCACCGACGACGGCATCCGCCGGGGCACCACCTACGAGAAGGTCTCGCAGCTCAAGCCGGTGTTCCGCCCCGACGGCACCATCACCGCGGGCAACGCCTGCCCGCTCAACGACGGCGCCTCCGCGCTGGTCATCATGAGCGACACCAAGGCCAGGCAGCTGGGCATCACCCCGCTGGCCCGCGTCGTCTCCACGGGCGTGACCGGCCTCAGCCCCGAGATCATGGGCCTGGGCCCGGTCGAGGCCTCCAGGCAGGCCCTGGCCCGCGCCAACATGGCCATCGGCGACATCGACCTCGCCGAGATCAACGAGGCCTTCGCCGCCCAGGTGCTGCCCTCCGCCGACCAGCTGGGCATCGACATCGACACCCAGCTGAACGTCAACGGCGGCGGTATCGCCGTGGGCCACCCGTTCGGCAGCACCGGTGCCCGCATCACCACCACGCTGATCAACGGCCTCCAGTTCCACGACAAGACGTTCGGTCTGGAGACCATGTGCGTCGGCGGCGGCCAGGGCATGGCGGCCGTCTTCGAGCGCCTCAGCTAGCCCACCGCCGCGTGGAGGGGCCTCGGACCGGCTGGTGTCCGGGGCCCCTCCGCGTTCCCCCTCGGCCGCGCCGTAGCACCCGGGGGGGGCGGCCACGGGTGACGGGAGGGCGAAGGTTCCCCCACCTGCCGGGTAAAAGCTGGCGGCCGGGTCTTGTCCCCGTGGTGATCCTGATGCAGGGTCGCAGTACGTGCCACAGCCCATCGCACTGCGGAGGTGCCTATGACGGTGACCCACTCGCCGGAGATCCACGCCAAGCTCATCGAACGCATCCCGGTGGTGACCGGTCGGGGGCTCCGCGACTGGTTCGACTCGCTCGACCGGGGGCCCGGGCTCGTGCGCCCCGCGGACCGGTCCCGCTGGCTCGCCGACGAGTACGACCTCACCCACGGCTACGCGCAGGCCATCGTCACCGAGTACGACCGCAGGCGGCGCAACCGCTCCATCCCGTCACCCCGTCCGCGGACCGCCTGACCGCACCGACGGCGGAGGGGCCGCCCCCGGGCAGAACCCGGGCGACGGCCCCTCGTCACGCGAAAACCGGCACGACCGGAGGTCGCTAGTCGGCGAACATCGTCTTGATCATCCAGAGCAGGCGCAGGATCTCGATGTACAGCCAGACCACGGAGACGGTCAGGCCGAAGGCGAACTGCCAGGCGAAGTTGTTCGGGATGCCCGCCTCGACGCCCTCCTCGATGCCGCGGAACTCGATGGCGAGGGTGAGCGCGGCCAGGACGACGAACACGATGCCGACGCCCAGACCCAGCCAGGTGGGCTCGCGCAGACCCATGCCGCCCGCGATGAAGAAGCTGAGCACGAAGTTGACCAGCATCAGGGCGGCGGCGCCCATGACGGCGTACGAGACGGCCTTGACGAAGCCGTCGGTCACCTTGATGATGCGGAACTTGTACAGCGCCAGCATCACGCCGAACACCGCGACGGTGCCGATGACCGCCTGGGAGACCAGAGAGGTGCCCGCTGACGGGTCGCCCATCTGCATGGACAGCATGTTGCCGAGCACGGCCGACAGACCGCCGACGAGCAGGCCCTCCAGGGCCGCGTACGACAGGATGGCGATCGGGTTGGTGATCTGCTTGAAGGCGATCACCAGGCCCAGGATGAGCCCGCCGATCATGCCGACGAACATCAGCGCCAGGGCCAGGCCCGGGTTGCCCGAGAAGAAGAGGAAGTAGTTGATGACGCCGAAGAGGGCGACGGCGCCGAGGGTCATACCGGTGCGCACGACGACGTCGTCGATGGTCATCGGCTGCGCGGCCTGGGTCTGCTGGGGGTAACCCGGCTGCGGGTACGCCTGCTGGGGGTAGCCCTGCTGGCCGTGGGGCTGCGGGTACGCCTGTCCGTACCCCTGCTGCCCGTAGCCCTGCTGACCGTAACCGGGCTGTCCGTAGCCCTGCTGGGGACCGGACTGCTGCTGAAGCGCCCGCTTGAGGACGGGGTTGGAACTCCGCATCCGCATGTCTAGTAATGGCCTTTCACGCGTGGATTGCTGCCCACAAAGTAACGTACGGCCCGGCTCCCGGGTTCCGCCGCCAAGGTCACCGTTGCGAAACGGGCCCGCGCCGGTCGTACCGGCGCGGGCCCGTCCACCCGTCGCCCCGGGGGCGCGGCCGCGCTGCTAGTTGCGGGTCACCAGGGACCGCGCGAGGAAGAGCATGTTGGCCGGACGCTCGGCCAGACGGCGCATGTAGTAGCCGTACCACTCGTCGCCGTAGGGGACGTAGACGCGCATCCGCTTGCCCTCGGCGGCCAGGCGGACCTGCTCGCCGTCCCGGATGCCGTAGAGCATCTGGTACTCGTAGTCGTCCGCGCCGCGGTCGTTGAGCGCGGCCAGCTCGCCCGCGATGGCGACCATGCGCGGGTCGTGCGAGGCCACCATCGGGTAGCCGTCGCCCGCCATGAGGACCTTGAGCGCACGCACGTACGCCCTGTCGACCTCGTGCTTGTCGCGGAAGGCGACCGACTCGGGCTCGTCGTAGGCGCCCTTGCACAGGCGCACGCGGGAGCCCGCGCCGCTGAGGTCGCGGCAGTCGGCCTCGGTACGGCGCAGGTAGGCCTGGAGCACCGCGCCCACGAACGGGAAGTCCTCGCGCAGGTCGCGCAGGATGCCCAGCGTGGAGTCGGTGGTGGTGTGGTCCTCCATGTCGAGGGTCACCGTGGTGCCGATCGCCTGGGCGGCCTCGGCGATCAGGCGCGCGTTCTCCAGCGCGATCTTCTCGCCGTCCTCGTTCAGGAACTGGCCGACGGCCGACAGCTTGACCGACACCTCGGCACGGTCTCCCAGCCCGGCCTCGCCGAGTGCGGCGAGCAGGTCCTGGTAGGCGGTCACGGTGGCGGTGGCCTGCGACAGGTCGGTGGTGTCCTCACCGAGGAAGTCCAGGGTGACGTACCGGTCCTTGGCCAGCTCGTGGACGGCCGGCAGGGCCTCCTCCTGGGTGGAGCCCGCGACGAAGCGCGAGACCATGGCCCGGGTCATGGGAGTGCGCTCGACGATCGTGCGGCAGGTCGCGGACCTGGCGGCGAGCAGCAGGGGCTTGCGAAGCATGGTGACCTCGAAGAGACGTGCGCGAGCCGGTGGGGCTGGCGCGGACGATACGCGCGGCCGGTGGGCCGACCGCGCTGTGGGTCTCGGGGGGTCGGGGCCCGCACCCGGCGCCGGGCGGCGCGGGAGCGGGCCCCGTGGTGGCGGCGGGCCCTCCGGACGGAGGAGGGGCGCGGCCGCCGGTGACTACCCCTGGTGGGGGTAGGAGGAGACCGTCGGCGCGACGAACGTCTCCTTGATGGCGCGCGGGCTGGCCCAGCGGGACAGGTTCTGGGCGGAACCGGCCTTGTCGTTGGTGCCGGAGGCGCGACCGCCGCCGAAGGGCTGCTGACCGACGATGGAGCCGGTCGGGCGGTCGTTGATGTAGAAGTTGCCCGCCGTGAAGCGCAGGGCCTCGGTCGCCTTGGCCACCGCGGCGCGGTCGTTGGCCAGGATGGCGCCGGTCAGGGCGTACGCGGAGCCCTCGTCGACGATCTTGAGGACGTCCTCGAACTGGTCGTCCTCGTAGACGTGGACGGCGATGATCGGGCCGAAGTACTCCGTGCGGAACACGTCGTTGGTGGGGTCGGTGCCCTCGATGATGGTGGGGCGCACGAAGTAGCCCACCGAGTCGTCGGCGGTGCCGCCCGCGATGATCTCCAGGGTCGGGTCGGACTTGGCGTCCTCCAGGACCTTGGCGAGCTTGTCGAAGGAGCGGCGGTCGATGACGGCGCCGACGAAGTTCGACAGGTCGGTGACGTCGCCCATGGTCAGGGCCTCGGTCTCGGCGACCAGGTCGTCGCGCGTCTTCTCCCAGACGGAGCGGGCGACGAAGGCGCGCGAGGCGGCGGAGCACTTCTGCCCCTGGTACTCGAAGGCGCCACGCACGATGGCGGTGCGCAGGATCTCCGGGTCGGCGGAGGAGTGGGCGACGATGAAGTCCTTGCCACCGGTCTCGCCCACGATGCGCGGGTAGGAGCGGTAGTTGGAGATGTTCTCGCCGACGCTCTTCCACAGGTGCTGGAAGGTCTTGGTGGAACCGGTGAAGTGCACGCCGGCCAGCTCGGGGTCGTTGAGCGCGATGTCCGACACGGCCAGGCCGTCACCGGTGACCATGTTGATGACGCCGGGGGGCATCCCGGCCTCCTCCAGGAGGCGCATGGTGAGCTCGGCGGAGAACTGCTGGGTCGGGGACGGCTTCCACACGACCACGTTGCCCATGAGGGCGGGGGCGGTGGGGAGGTTGCCCGCGATGGCGGTGAAGTTGAAGGGGGTGATCGCGTAGACGAACCCCTCCAGCGGACGCTGCTCCATGCGGTTCCACACGCCGCGCACGCTCAGGGGCTGCTGCTCCATGAGCTGACGGGCGTAGGAGACGTTGAAGCGCCAGAAGTCGATGAGCTCGCAGGCCGAGTCGATCTCCGCCTGCTGGACGGTCTTCGACTGGGCGAGCATGGTGGCGGCGTTGATGGTGGCGCGCCAGGGGCCGGCGAGCAGCTCGGCGGCGCGGAGGATGATCGCGGCGCGGTCGTCGAAGGACATGGCGCGCCAGGCGGGAGCGGCGGCCTTCGCGGCGGCGATGGCGTCGCGGGCGTCCTGGTGGGTGGCGTTGCGCATGGTGCCCAGGACCGACGCGTGGTTGTGCGGCTGGACGGCGTCGATCGGGTCGCCGCCACCCATGCGGCTCTCACCGTTGATGCGCATCGGCAGGTCGATGCTCTCCCGGCCGAGCTCTTCGAGCTTGGCGACGAGCTCGGCGCGCTCGGCGCTCCCGGGCGCGTAGGTGAGAACGGGTTCGTTCACCGGCTGCGGGACGTTGGTCACGGCGTCCATGGGCACCTCCCTGGAAGAATGTCCCTGTCTGAGCAGGGTTGACTGATTCAACAGTCCCAGAATCGGGCTCCGGCGACCTTGTGGGACGGGCCACTCTTTACCGGTCCTCTTTGTTCACCAGAACAAACCCTGGCAGACGCGCCGCCGCTCGGCCCGTCACCCCGCCTCCGGCGCTCCGCTAGTGTCGGTCCCCGGACCCGACCGGTGAGGACGAACATCATGCCAGGTCAATCAGGAGAACATACGGACGATGGCGCGGGGCTGCCCCTGCGCAGGCTCCTCCTGGCCCTCGGTGACCCGATCGTGGACGTCGCCGCCGCACCGGACGGGCTCGATGTCCAGGTGGACAACGTCGTGATCATCGACCCCGAGGACCGTGTGGAGGCGCGCGAGGGTGACCTGGTGCTGCTCATCGGCGTGCGTGGCGGGGCCGCCCGACGCCTGGTCCGGGCCCTGGCCGCGCAGGGGGCGACCGCGGTCGCGGTCAAGGCCGGGGGCCACGGGCCCGCCGAGGAGACCATCCCGCCGTCCGGCGAGGCGCGGGGGCGTTCCCGGCCCGGCGCGGACGAGCTGCGCACGCTGCGCGCTGAGGCCGAGGACAGCGGGGTGGCCCTGCTCGCTGTCCGCCCCGAGGTGCGCTGGGACCAGCTCCAGTCGGTGTGTCAGAGCATCGTGGACGACGCCCGGTTGACCGCCTCGGAGGATCTGGGCGAGGCCACCGGCGACCTGTTCTCCATGGCGCAGACCATCGCGCAGCTCACCGGCGGCCTGGTCAGCATCGAGGACTCGGCCAGCCGCGTGCTGGCCTACTCCAGTGGCGCCGAGGTCGACGAGCTGCGGCGTCTGTCCGTGCTCGGCCGCCAGGGCCCGGAGTCCTATCTGGCTCTGCTACGCGAGTGGGGGGTGTTCACCAAGCTGCGCGCGGGCGAGGAGGTGGTGCGGATCGAGGAGCACCCCGACCTCGGCATCCGCCGCCGCCTGGCCGTCGGCATCCACGCGGGCCGCCAGCCGCTGGGTTCCATCTGGGTGCAGGAGGGTTCCCAACCGCTGTCCGGGCACGCGGAGGAGGCCCTGCTCGGCGCCGCCCGCACGACCGCGCTCCAGATGATCCGCCAGCGCACCCAGACCAGTGCGGGGCTCCGGCTGCGCGAGGACCTGTTGTCGAGCCTGTTGGAGGGGCGCATCGACGCGAGCGCCCTGGCCGACACCGTCCAGGTGCACGCCGAGCGGGCCGCCCTGGTGGCGGCCTTCTCCCTGACCGGCGGCGAGGCGGAGCCGGTGGGCGACGCCGAGCCCGCCGACCGGCCCGTGCGCGAGCTGCGCCGCCGCCAGCTCATCGACCTGGTGTCAGTGCACACCGCCGCCTACCGGCGCAGTTCCCTGGTGACCGAGCTCGACGGCCGCGTGTACGTGCTGCTTCCGGACCTGACCCGGACACCGAGCGGGGACGGCTGGCGCGGGGTGGAGCAGTCGGTGCTGGCGCTGACCCGCAAGACGGTGGCCGCGGCGCGGGCCGCACTGGGCCTGCGCGTACAGGCGGCGGTGGGGTCGCTGGTGGAGCGGTTGCGCGACGTGCCCGAGTCACGGGCCGAGGCCGACCGGGTGCTCGACGCCATGAGCCGCGACCTGGACGGCGGTACGGACTGGGAGGTGGCCACCATCTCCGACGTGCGCTCGCGGGTGCTGATCAGCGAGACCCTGGCGCACCTGCGCGCCGACCCGTCGCTGCGCGACCCCCGGGTGAGCCGGTTGATCGAGTACGACCAGGCGGGCGGCGCCGACCTCGTGCATTCGCTGCTCGCCTACCTGGAGGCCTTCGGCGACGCCCGGGCCGCCGCCGAGCGGTTGCACATCCACCCGAACACGCTCCGGTACCGGGTGCGCCGCGCAGCGTCGGTGAGCGGGATCGACCTGTCCGACCCGGGTGAGCGCCTGTTCACCCAGCTCCAGCTCCTCATGGAGCAGGGCTGATCCGGCCCCGGTCAGCCCGTGAGCCCCACCCCGCACCCCAACCCCAACCGTGAGCCCCGACCGCGCGTCTCCGCCACGAGCCGTGAGCCCCACCCGCACCTCAACCCCAACCGTGAGCCCCGACCACGCGTCTCCGCCACGAGCCGTGAGCCCCACCCCGCACCTCAACCCCAACCGTGAGCCCCGACCACGCGTCTCCGCCACTGGGGGTGCCCGTTCGGGCGCCGCCAGGGTTCTGCAAGACGAGTCAAGCCGCTAGCGAGGAACGAGCGTCAGGCGTAGACGAGGATGAAGAAGTCCCTGGCTACTCGGGCGCTCGAACACGGGCCGAAGCGAAGCGGAGGCCCAAAGCAAACACGTCTGAACCCGCACCGCACCGAAGCGGAGGTGCGGGAGAGCACTGGTACCCCCGGTCGGACTCGAACCGACACTTGTGACCCTTTTAGGGGGCCTGCCTCTTCCATTGGGCTACGAGGGCGTGCCCATCATACCGGCCGGGCCGATTGCCCACTTTGGTTCGGCTTGGCCGGATGGGGACACGAAAAGACCGGCTTCCCGAGGAAGCCGGTCTTTTCGTTCGGGTTCGGGCCCGGCCGGGTCAGCTGACGCGGCGCAGGCGCCCGTCCTCGACCTGGGGCTGGCTGGCCTCCTCGAAGGCCTGGCGGGGCTCGGACATCTCCGGGAGCGCGGCGAAGTCGCGGCGCAGGAAGAAGGCGAGCGTCCAGTCGGAGAGGACCCGGAGCTTGCGGTTGAAGGTCGGTACCGCGAGCAGGTGGTAGGAGCGGTGCGCGTACCAGGCGAGGCGGCCGTTGAGCTTGATCTTGCCGAACAGCTGGGCGGCGCCCTTGTGCAGGCCGAGTCCGGCGACGGCGCCGAGGTTCTTGTGCCGGTAGGCCTTGAGCTGGCCGTTGCGCAGGGTCGCGATGACGTTGTCGGCGAGGACCGGCGCCTGGCGGACCGCGTTCTGGGCGTTGGGCGGGTAGTAGCCGCCGTTGCCGTCCGGGACCTGGGCGTTGTCACCGCCGGCGAAGACGTTGTCCGTGCCGTTGACGGTGAGGTACTCGCTGGTGTCGACGTGACCCTTGGGACCGAGCGGCAGGTCGCTGGCGGAGACGACGGGGCTGGGCTTGACACCCGCGGTCCACACGAGGGTGCCCGCGTCGAACTCGGTGCCGTCGCTGAGCTTGACGCGCTGGTCGGTGGCCGACTCGAGGAAGGTCTTGAGCCGGACGTCGATACCACGCCGACGGAGCTGGTTGAGCGCCTTGCCGCCGACCTCGGGGCCGACCTCGGGCAGGATCTTGTCCGCGGCCTCGATGAGGTAGAAGTTCACGTCGCTCTGGTCGATCGACGGGTGGAGGCGGACCGCGTCGCGGACCATGTCCTCCAGCTCGGCGATGGCCTCGGCTCCGGCGAACCCGCCGCCGACGAACACGAAGTTGAGGGCCTTGGCGCGCACGTCCGCGTCGTCGGTGGAGTCGGCGATGGTGAGCTGGTTGAGCACGTGGTTGCGCAGGTAGGCCGCCTCTTCGACGGTCTTGATGCCGATGCCCCACTCGGCGAGGCCGGGGATGGGCAGGGTGCGCGAGACCGCTCCGGCCGCCATCACGAGGTAGTCGTAGTGGAGCGTCTCGGGCTCACCGACGTTGGGCTCGTAGCGGACCGTGTTGTCGGCGTGGTCGATGCGCACGACGCGGCCGCCCAGCACGCGGACGCGGTCGAAGACCTTGCGCAGGGGGACGACGACGTTGCGCGGGGAGATGTTCCCGGCGGCCGTCTCGGGCAGGAAGGGCTGGTAGGTCATGTAGGAGTTCGGGTCGATGACGGTGATACGGGCTTCACCGGTCCCGAGCTTCTTCTCCAGTCGCCTTGCGGTGTACATCCCGAGGTAACCGCCACCGACGATGAGGATGTGCGGGATCTCCGCCTCGTCCCCGCCGCCGTGCACCAGCCGGTAGTTCCTGCTCTCGGTCATCGCATTTCCGCCCTAACGGTTCATCTTTGGCGCCCTTGCCTCAAGGGCCGCGAAGGCTGTCACGTTCCTCGATCCCCCGACCGGGGCCCGCTGAGCCGTGGTTCTTGCTCCCGACACTGTGGAAGGTTGCTTGTGCATTCTTTCACAAGCCCCTCCCCGCAGAGAAGGTTCACATTCGCCCACCTTCCGACCATCCCCACGTGCGAGGGGAGGGCATTCATGCAGGTCAGACGGGTTGTGAATGCGTTCACAAGGGTCTTCCGAGGTGACACGTCTCACCCGGGGGCCCTGTCGGACCCCCTCGAAAGGCCCCTCCGGAGCACCCGAAGGTCCCTTTCGAGGAGACTATGTCCTGTTCAGTACTAGTTTGCCCGGATTTCTACTCGGGCGCGATGAGACTCCACGCGACACCGTCGAGGATGTCGTGCTCGCTCGCCGTGAAGTGGTCCGCGCCGGTGCGCGCCAGCACACGGGACAGCACGAGGGCGCCCGCCGCGATCACGTCCACCCGGCCCGGGTGCATGACCCCGATCTCCGACCGCTCCGCGTGCCGCGAGACCAGCAGCTCATGGGTGATCCGCTCCAGGTCCTCCGCGGACACCCGCGTGTGGTGGATGCGCTCGGAGTCGTACACCGGCAGGTCCAGCGCGATCCCGGCCACCGTCGTGGCGGTCCCGGCCACGCACACCACCGAACCGGCCTCCCTCAGCGGAACGACCTTCTCCACCTCGTCCAGGGCGGCGTCGATGTCGGCCGTGGCCGCCTCCACCTGCTCCTTCGTGGGCGGGTCGTCGCGCAGGTGGCGCTCGCTCATGCGCACGCAGCCGACGTTCACCGACAGGGCCGCCCGCACCAGGTCCTCGTCGTCGTCCAGGCCGCCGAGTACGAACTCCGTGGAGCCCCCGCCGATGTCGACCACCAGGAACGGCGGAGCGAGGTCCTCGCTCGCCTCGCCCTCGGCCGCCAGCGCCTCCAGCTCGGCCGTGGCGCCCACGAAGGACAGCTCGGCCTCGTCCAGACCGGTGACCACCTCGGGCTCCACCCCCAGGATCTCGCGGACGCCGTCCACGAAGACCTGGCGGTTACCGGCGTCGCGGGTCGCGCTGGTGGCCACCATACGCACCGTGTCCGGTCCCAGCTCGATCCCGTGCGCCTCGATGGCCTCGGCGTAGCCGCGCAGCGCCTCGAAGGTGCGCTCCAGGGCCTCGGGCGCGAACGCGCCGGTCTCGTCGACCCCCTGGCCCAGGCGCACGATCTCCATCCGGCGGTCGGCGTCGACCACCTGGACCTCGTCGTCGCCCAGGAAGACCACGTCGGCGATCAGCAACCTGATCGAGTTGGTTCCGCAGTCGATCGCCGCGACACCGCTCATGAGGCGTCCGTCCCTTCAGCGCCCTCGGGGGCGTTCTCGTCGACACACACGCACGGGCCCTTGGCCCACCACTCCGGCAGCTCGGCCAGCGCCTCCGCGCCGAACGGGTTGGTGCCGGGCGCGGCCAGCTCGTGGCCGACCAGCGCGTGCAGGCACTTGACCCGGGTCGGCATCCCGCCGGTGCTCTGCATCCCCTCGGGCAGCGGCTCCAACCCGTCGGCGCGGGCCTGCTCGGCGCGCTCCTCCAGGTAGGACTCGTGCGCCCTGGTGTAGGCCTCCTGGAGCTCGGGCTCCTCGCCCAGGCGCTCCTGCATCCGGCGCATACGGCCTTCGTTCTCCAGACGGCCGATCGCCGAGGCGGCGCGCGGGCACGTCAGGTAGTACAACGTCGGGAAGGGGGTGCCGTCTTCCAGACGGGGGGCGGTCTTCACCACGTCGGGGAGACCGCACGGGCAGCGGTGGGCGACCGCGCGGACGCCACGCGGCTGGCGGCCCAACTGGAGTTCGATGGCGGCGAGGTCCCGTTCGGACGCGGGACCGCCGTCGGTGTGCCCCGGAACGGGCTGATCTGCGGAAGTCATGTCCCGCCCAGCATAGATGGCGAGCGGCGGGTTCACGGACCCCGGTCGGGGTCGGGGCCGTCGGCCTCCTCCACCGAACGCCACAGCTCGGTGAACCAGGGCTCGGTGGGCGCGGCAGGACCGGCGTCGGCCTCGTCGTCGGCCCCGGGACGGACGACGATGTAGGCGGTCTCGCCGGGGTACTGGTAGTGGAGCCGCTCGCGGGCCTCGCGTTCCACGTAGTCCTCGTCGGTGAGCGCCTCCTCGCGCTCCTGGAGGTGGGCCACGTTCTCCTCCATGCGGGCCCGGTCCTCCTTGAGCTGCGCGATCTGCGACTGCTGCATCACGTACTCGCGCAGCGGGTAGGCCAGGCTCAGCGCGATCACGCACACCACCAGCGCGAGGATGGCGGCCCGGCTGGTGAGCATGGGCCGCACCCTGGAGGTGCGGCCCACACCGGAGCCCTTCGTGCCCGCCTTCGCGCCCGCCTTCGGGGCACGCTCGGCGCCCTTCCGGGCAGCGGCCCTCCCCGGCCTGTCGGCTTTGGTCGCCTTCTTGGCCTTTGTGGGCGGCTGCTGGGTTTCGCGGGACACTGGGGCAGACTAGCCGCGCTTGGCGAACCTCGGGAAGGCCGACACGCCCGCGTAGACGGCCGCGTCGTCCAGTTCCTCCTCGATGCGCAGCAGCTGGTTGTACTTGGCGACCCGCTCGCTGCGCGCCGGGGCGCCGGTCTTGATCTGCCCGGCGTTGGTGGCCACCGCGATGTCGGCGATGGTGGTGTCCTCGGTCTCGCCGGAGCGGTGGCTGATCATCGCCGTGTAGCCGCTGCGCTGGGCGAGGGCGACCGCGTCCAGCGTCTCGGTGAGGGTGCCGATCTGGTTGACCTTCACCAGCAGCGAGTTGGCGGTGTCGGCGAGGATGCCGCGCTGGAGCCGCTCGGGGTTGGTGACGAACAGGTCGTCGCCGACCAGCTGGACCTTGGCGCCGAGCTGCTCGGTGAGCTTCTTCCAGCCGTCCCAGTCCTCCTCGTCGAGGGGGTCCTCGATGGAGACCAGCGGGTAGGCGTCGACGAGCTCACCGTAGTAGGCGGCCATCTCCTCGGCCGTGCGGGACTTGCCCTCGAAGGTGTACACACCGTCGGAGAACAGCTCGCTAGCGGCCACGTCCAGGGCCAGCGCGATGTCGGTCCCTACCTTGTAGCCGGCCTTCTCGATCGCCTCCACGATCAGGTCGAGGGCGGCGCGGTTGCTCTCGAGGTTGGGGGCGAAGCCGCCCTCGTCGCCGACACCGGTGCCCAGGCCGTGCGACTTCAGGACCGACTTGAGGGAGTGGTAGACCTCGGTGCCCCAGCGCAGGGCCTCGGAGAAGGTCGGGGCGCCGATGGGCGCGACCATGAACTCCTGGATGTCGACGTTGCTGTCGGCGTGCGCGCCACCGTTGAGGATGTTCATCATCGGCACGGGCAGGACGTGCGCGTTGGGACCGCCGATGTAGCGGAACAGCGGCAGACCGGCCTCCTCCGCGGCGGCCTTGGCGACGGCCAGGGAGGTGCCCAGGATGGCGTTGGCGCCGATCCGGGACTTGTCCGGGGTGCCGTCCAGGTCGATCAGCGCGCGGTCGATGATGCGCTGCTCGTCGGGGGTGTGGCCGAGCAGCTCGTCGGCGATCTCGTCGTTGACGGCGGTGACGGCCTTGGTCACGCCCTTGCCGCCGTACCGGTCGCCGCCGTCACGCAGCTCGACCGCCTCGAACTTGCCGGTGGAGGCACCGCTGGGGACACCAGCGCGGGTGATGGTCCCGTCGTCGAGCAGGACCTCGACCTCGACTGTCGGGTTGCCCCGGGAGTCAAGGATCTCCCGCGCCTGGACTGACTCGATGGACGCCACGATCTCTCCGTCTCTTCGGTGTCTGGGCCCACAGTTCCCGGGCCCGGACACGAGACTAGCGACACCCGTACCGGTCGTGGGTGCCCGCCCACCCGGATTGGTCTAGTCCATACGGGGTCGCCCCGGCGCTGAGAGCGGCCTGGGCGATCGCCACCGCGGTCTCACGGTGGGCGGCCGCCTCCTCCGGCGGGAACATGACGGCGACGTCCTGGATGCCCCGAGGGCGACCACCGCGCCCATGCGGGCGGGGGTTCCCGGGCTCTCGCCAACCAGTGCGGCGTCCAACCGGCGCCGCCAGTCCATGATCAGGTCGACCAGGCCGACCTCGTTGAGCGAGCCCAGGTCGTTGAGCAGGGCCCGCATGAGGGTGCCGTGGCGCACACAGAGGTCGAAGTAGGCACCCAGCACCTCACACGAATCGCCCGCCCCACCACCGAACCGCCGCACCAGGTCCTCCGCGTCGCGGCGCAGTGGTTCCACGAGCGAGCGGAGCGGGCCGCCGAAGGAATCGACCTCGACGTGCCCCGTCTCCAGGTCTCAACCGAACCGCCCGGAAGTGGCCGATCTCCTTGCCAGACCCCGGCCCGTGTCTATAGTTCCTCCTGAGGGCCACCCGTCCCCCCACCCTCGCCCGGAAGCCATGGCCCCGCGTGAACGGTAGAGGACGAACATGGCCAACCCGCGGACCGAACCGGCGGACGGGGCACTGCGCCCCGCACGGCAAAGACGCGCCGAACTCGCGCTGCTGCTCGCCTCGATCGGGGCGACCTTCGCGGCCCTGCTCTCCGCGTCGCTCGCGGTCACCGACGGCGTCGACACCCGTGTGCTGGTCTACGGTACGGTGCTCGGCGCCGGGGCCCTGGCACTGCACGTGCTGATGCGGTTCGTGGCTCCCTACGCCGACCCCGTCCTGCTCCCCGTGGCGACCGCGCTGAGCGGGCTCGGCATCACCATGATCTGGGCGCTCCAGATGACCCGCGCCACCGCGCCCGGGTACAGCGAGGCCGACCGGCAGCTGATGTGGACGCTGGTCGGCATGGTCCTGTGCGCCGCCGCCATCGCGTTCGTCCGGCAGCCGCGGCGCCTGACCATGTACACCTACCTGATCGCCCTGGCCGCGCTGGTCCTGCTGCTGCTGCCGCTGTCCCCCCTGGGACACGAGGTGCTCGGCGCCCGGCGGTGGATCATGCTCGGCCCGTTCACCATGCAGCCCTCGGAGTTCGCCAAGGTGCTGCTGGTGATCTTCCTGGCCTCCTACCTGGGACGACAGCGCGACGTGATGGCACTGGTCACCCGGACCTTCCGAATCGGCGGCGTGAAGGTGTTCAGCGCGCCGCGCGCCCGCGACCTCGCGCCCATGGCGGTGGGCTGGGGCGTGGCGATCCTGCTGCTCGTGGGCACCAAGGACCTGGGCACCTCCCTGTTGCTGTTCGGCACGTTCCTGGCGGTGCTCTACGCGGCGACCGCCCGCAAGTCCTGGGTACTGATCGGGCTCGTGGCGTTCTCCGCCGGGGCGTACGTCGCCTACCTCGTCTTCGGCCACGTGCAGAACCGTGTGCGGATCTGGCTGAACGCGTTCGACCCGGAGGTCTACCACAGCGAGGGCGGCAGCTTCCAGGTGGTGGAGGGCATGATCGCCCTTGCCTACGGCGGACTGCTCGGCACCGGCTTCCACGACGGGCAGGCACAGAACCTGTTCGCCGCGGACAGCGACCTCATCCTGGTGTCGGTCGGCGAGAAGCTCGGCCTGACCGGGCTCCTGGCCGTGCTCACCCTGCTGTTGCTCTTCGCCCAGCGCGCCCTGCGCGTCTCCCTGGGGTGCAGGGACGTGTTCCTCAAGCTCACCGCGCTGGGCTACGGATTCATCACCGCGTTCGACGTGTTCATCGTGCTCGGCGGGGCCACGCTGATCATCCCGCTCACCGGGATGACCACCCCGTTCCTGTCGGCGGGCGGGTCGGCGCTGATGGCCAACTGGCTGATCGTGGGCCTGCTGCTGACCATCAGCGAGACCGCCCGCCGCCCGCAGGAGTCGTTCAGTTCGGGTCTGGCCCCGAGCGACCCCTCCACCGAGGTGATCAACGTGCGGGACCTGCCGCACGGGGTCCGGGACCGCTGAGGCGGGCCGGTCCGGTCAGGTGAGGAACGTGATGCACAGCGAGGCGACGAGGATGCCGAAGAGCATCACGACCGCCGAGTAGCCCAGGATGCGGCCCGCCCGCAGCTTGGTGAGCGCCAGCAGGGGCAGCGCCCAGAACGGCTGGATGCCGTTGGTGAGCTGGTCGCCCATGGCCACCGCCATGACGCCCACACCGGGGCGGATGCCCAGGGACTCCGTGGCGCCGATGACCACCGGCCCCTGGATGGCCCACTGCCCGCCCCCGGAGGGCACCGCCAGGTTGACCAGGCAGGCGCTGATCAGGGCCCAGAACGGGTACGTGAACGGCGTCGAGAACGAGATGAACCACTGGGTGATGACCTCCAACAGCCCGGAAGTGTCCATGATCCCCATGATCCCGGCGTAGAAGGGGAACTGGATGATCACGGCGGCGGCGTTGCGCGCCCCGTCGGCCGCCGCCGCCGAGTATCCCGCCAGGGTTCCGTGCAGGCCCAGCCCGGCCATCAGGAACGCGAAGTTGAGCAGGTTGATGTCCATACCCACCACCCCGTTGGTGACCAGCGCGGGCACCAGGTACACCAGGCCCACGGCCACGACGGCGTACACCAGGACGCGGCTGTGCATGAGTCGCTGGGCCGGGGACAGGGCGCGCAGCTCCTCCCGGTCGGGCCGCCCGGCCCCGACGGTCCGACCGTCCTCCGAGGTGTCCGCGATCTCCTCGCTCTCCTCCGGCTTGGGGGTCATGCTCATGAGCAGCAGCGGGGCGCCGATCAGCATGGCCGCGAGGAAGACGAGGTTGAAGGGCTGGAAGATGGTCTCGCTCAGCGGGACCAGGCCGATCTGGTCCTCCAGGAAGTGGCCGGGGGTGTTGACCAGCAGCGGAGCCGAACCGGAGAGGCCGCTGTGCCAGACCATCAGCCCCGTGTAGCCGCCCGCGACGACCAGCGGGAAGTGCACCCGGACGCCCCGCTCCTTGCACGAGCGGGCCACCTCCACCGCCAGGAGCGCCCCGGCGATCAGGCCCAGCCCCCAGTGCAGCATGCCCAGCAGGGCAGAGCCCACCGCCGTCACCAGCACCGCCGTCAGCGGCCCCCGGGCCAGGCCCGCGAGGCGGCCGATCGCCCGCCTCGCCGGGGGCGAGGAGGCCAGCGCGTACCCGGTGACCAGGACCAGGGCCATCTGCATACCGAACTGCAAAAGGCCCCAGAACCCGCCGTACCAGTCCCCGACCAGCTGGAGCGGGGTCCGGTCGGTGAGGAACAGGGCCATGCCGAAGACCAGGGCGGAGAGGATGACCGCGAAGACGAAGGCGTCCGGCACCCACCGGGTGCTGAACGCCGCGAGCGCGTTTCCGAAGCGACGCATGAGGGGGCTCCCACGAGGTTCGGGGGCCCGTCCCCGACACCGGAGGGGAGGTGGCGGAGCCCCGGGCCCCGAGGTGAGAGCACTGTGTTGCACACGTCACACGAGAGTCAAGATCACCGCCTCCGCTTTGCGTCCCGCTTGAGGAACCGCCACCGAAAGCGACCGCGCGGTGACCGGACGCCGCTACTCCAGGGCCTTCGACCAGTAGGCGCGCCACTGCTCCTCGCCCAGCTCACGGGGCTCGTGACCGTCGGCGCGGGCCGCCCCCTCCGCCGCCCGCACGCGGGCGTCGAAGCGTCGGGCGGCGGCGCGCAGGTCCGTCTCCGGGTCCCGGCCCTCACCGCGTTCGAGGGCCACGGCGGCGAACAGCTCCCCGCCCTCGGCCCCGTCGTCGCCCACCAGGTCGGCGGGGAGCCCGTTGCGCACGGCCCGCTTCTGGAGCTCGTAGGCCAACAGCACGGCGGGCTGGGCGAAGGGCACCCCGTCGAGTACCGACGTCTCCCCGGTGCTCCCGGCGGCCCGGGCCCGCTCCGCCCGTTCGGCCGCCTTGATGGCCTCCCAGTTCGACCGCACCTCGTCGGCCCCCGACACGTCCGCCCCGCCGAACACGTGCGGGTGGCGCCGGGTCATCTTGTCGATGATGGCGTCGGCGACGTCGTCCACCGTGAAGCGGGCGGGGTCGCCCTCGGGGCGCTCGGCGCCGATCGCGGCGTGGAAGACCACCTGGAGCAGGACGTCCCCGAGCTCCTCGCTCAGCCGCGGGTAGTCGCCCTCCTCGACGGTCTCCAGGGTCTCGTACGACTCCTGGATCAGGAACCTCGCCAGGGACGCGTGGGTCTGGGCGCTGTCCCACGGGCACTCCCGGCGCAGCGTCTCCATCACCTCGACCAGGCGCAGCACCCGGTGCCCGGGCACCGGAGGGGTCGGGGTGTCGCTCGTCATCGGTCCTCACTCACGTGCTGGTCGGAGTCGGGGAGCCAACCGCCCCCGCGCAGGGCGTCCAGCACCAGGGCCACGGACTCGGCGGGGTCCGCGCCGACGGTGTCGACCACCAGGTCGGCGTCGGTCGGTTCCTCGTAGGGGTCGGAGACCCCGGTGAACTCGGGGATCTCCCCCGCCCGGGCCTGCGCGTACAGGCCCTTGCGGTCACGCGCCTCGCACTCCTCCAGGGGTGTGGCGACGTGCACCAGGAAGAAGTCCCCGAACTCCTCCACCATGGCACGGACCTCGGCCCGCCCGGCCGCGTACGGCGCGATCGGCGCGCACACCGCCACCCCGCCGTGCCGGGTGATCTCGGCTGCCACGAAACCGATGCGCCGGATGTTCAGTTCCCGGTCCGCACGGGAGAAGGTCAGGCCCTTCGAAAGCACCCGTCGCACCACGTCGCCGTCGAGCAGGCTCACCGTACGCCCGGAACGCCGGACGCCGTCGCTCACCCCCCGCGCGATGGTCGACTTGCCCGAACCGGACAGGCCGGTGAACAGCAGGGTGAGGCCGCGCCGGGTACGGGCCGGTCGCAGCCGGGCGAGCTCGGCGCCCACCCGGGCCGGGGTGAACCACGAGGGCAGTTCCCGGCCGTGCGCGAGCTCGGCCGCGACCTCCTCGTCTGTGGGCTCCGCGCGGACGGCGCGCGGGTCCACGCGGGTGCGGGGCTTCCACAGGTCCGCGTCCGCGTCGTAGCGCCAGGGCTCGGGGTCCAGGACGGTCAACGGCGGCTTCAGTGCCATGACCCGCTCGGTCTCGGGCGCCCGCCCGCCCGCTTCCAGCAGCATGTGGGTGGCGCCGTACGCGGCGGCCACGTGGGCGGCCAGCGCGGCGTCCCGTTCGCTCCAGGTTCCGCCCAGCGCCCCCGCGGCCCGGGACGCGGAGCGCGGCAGCGTGACCACGACGAACCCGGACCGGGGCGGCAGCAGCGGTTCCGCGGCCAGCACGGCGGTGGCCAGGCCCTCGTCGTGCAGTCCGGCGTCTACGACGACCAGGACCCCGGCCCGTTCGCCGCCGCGTCCCAGCGCGTCGGCCTCGGCACGGATCTGGTGCAGGGCGCGGTGGTGCAACGGCCGGTCGGTGACCACCGCGAGCAGGGGGCGCCCCGAGGAGGGCTCCAGTCCCCGCTGGGCGCGCACCTCGGCTGGGGTGGACCTCAGCTCGCGCAGGACACCGTAGGCGGGCGGCCCCAGCAGGCTCACGTCACCGGCGAGGTGGTGCAGGGTCGCCCCGTCCTCGCCGGTGGACTCCCAGCGCTCACGTACCGCCAGTTCCGCCAGCGGCGCCCCCTCCAGGTCGGTGAGGGTGAGCCGCGCGTTCCCCGCCACCTCCTCGGGCACCTCCAGGGTGACCGGAACCGGCCAGGGGCGGCCGTCGGGCAGGCGTCCGCGCCCGGCCACCGACTCCGCCTGCTCCCGGGTCATGAAGCCGGGCAGCGGGTAGGCCCCGCTCAGGATCAGCTCCAGGTGGGCGAGACCGTTCGGACCTGGAGCGAAGGCCGGCGCGCCCGGCCCTCCGGCGTTCGCCGCCGGACCTCTTCCCTGACTGTGGGCACCCACCACGCGTCTCCTCTTCCCGCGACCTTCCCCGACCCGTACCGGGCCCGGACAGCAGCGTCCAGCGTATGCCCGCCGGGGGCCGCACCCCGGCGCCGAACCCGTCCCTGAGGAATACCAGCAGCTCGGAACGGGTTCTGTGGCATGTGATCACCGCGGTCGTCTCCGGCCGTGGACCGGTTGCGGCCGCACGGCCGCCGAACCGCCCACCCCGCCGCCCGACCCGCGCGCGACGGTGGTACTGGATAAGCTGAGGGAAGCCGGGTGGTCACGCCCATCCACACACACGGCCGCCCACAACCGTCACCGTTCACGTACACGGACCCGTCCCCACTCGCCTCGCGGGACGGCGGCAACCGTGCCCGCCGCACTCGGGTGTCGGCGTCAGGGCAGGACCCGACTCCTGAACCGGACCACTTCCAGTTTTTGGTGCTATGAGCCTCATTGGACTTCTCGCCGACGTCTCCAGGGACCCGGCACTGCACAGCGCGATCGACACCGCCCGCAGCGGTGGCGATCCTCATCTCGACCTCGTCGCCCCGGCGGCGCTGCGCCCCTTCATGGTGGGGGCGCTGGCGGCCGACGCCCCGGTGGGCGCGGGCCGACCGGTGCTCGCCGTCACCGCCACCGAGCGGGAGGCCTCCGACCTCACCGACGCGCTCGGCTCACTGCTGCCCGAGGACGCGGTCGCGCTCTTCCCCGCCTGGGAGACGCTGCCGCACGAACGGCTCTCCCCGCGTTCGGACACCGTGGGCCAGCGGTTGGCGGTCCTGCGCCGACTCGCGCACCCCGACCCCGCCGACCCGCTCACCACGCCCCTGCGCGTGGTGGTCGCCCCGGTCCGCAGCGTCCTGCAACCCCTGGTCGCCGGGCTCGGCGACCTCGAACCGGTGCGCATCCGCCCGGGGGACGACGCCTCCCTGGAGGACGTGGTCGCGGCCCTGACCAACACCGGCTACGCCCGTGTGGACCTGGTGGAGAAGCGCGGCGACATGGCCGTGCGCGGCGGCATCCTGGACGTCTTCCCGCCCACTGAGGAACACCCGCTCCGGTTGGAGTTCTGGGGCGACACCGTCGAGGACATCAGGTACTTCCAGGTCGCCGACCAGCGCTCCATCTCCCCCGGCGAGGACGCCGGGTCGCGAGCCGCCTCCGGCCTGTTCGCCCCGCCCTGCCGCGAACTGCTGCTCACCGACACCGTGCGCGAACGCGCCCGCGCGCTGGCCGCCGAACACCCCTCGCTGGCCGAGGTGCTCTCCAAGATCGCCGACGGCGTGGCCGTGGAGGGCATGGAGGCGTTCGCCCCCGTGCTCGCCGACCGCATGGAACCGTTCCTGGCGTACCTGCCCGAGAACGCCATGGTGGTGGGCTGCGACCCCGAGCGCATCCGCACCCGCGCCGTGGAACTGGAGGCCACGAGCGCCGAGTTCCTCGACGCGTCCTGGATCAACGCGGCCTCGGGCGGCGAGGCCCCCATCGACCTCGGCGAGTCCGCCTACATGTCCATCTCCGAGCTGCGTTCGGTCGCCGCGGACCTCGACCTGCCCTGGTGGGGCCTGACCCCCTTCAGCGCCGGTGAGGGCTCCCCCGCCCAGGACGCCGGAGAGGAGGACGACGCGGTCGTGGTGGGCGCGGTCCCCGCCGACTCCTACCGGGGCGACACCGAGCGCGCCCTGGCCGACGTCAAGGGCTGGCTGCACGACAACTGGAGCGTCGTGCTGGTCACCCAGGGGCACGGGCCCGCCGAGCGGCTGGTGGCGATGCTCCGTGACGCCGGCCTGGGCGCCTCCCTCGCCGCCGACCTGGCCGAGCCACCCAAGGAGGCCGTCGCCACCGTCACGACGGGACTGGTCGACCACGGGTTCCTGCTGCGGTCGGTGCGCACGGTGGTCCTCACGGAGACCGACCTCGTGGGGCAGAAGTCCTCCACCCGCGACATGCGGCGCATGCCCAGCCGCCGCAAGGGCACGGTCGACCCCCTCCAGCTCAAGCCCGGCGACCACGTCGTGCACGAGCAGCACGGCGTGGGCCGGTACCTGGAGATGGTCAGCCGCCAGATCCAGGGCGCCACCCGCGAGTACCTGCTCATCGAGTACGCGCCGTCCAAGCGCGGCCAGCCCGGCGACCGCCTGTTCGTGCCGACCGAACAGCTCGGCGAGGTCACCCGCTACGTGGGCGGCGAGGCGCCGACGCTGTCCAAGATGGGCGGCGCCGAGTGGAGCAAGGCCAAGAGCCGTGCCCGCAAGGTCGTCCGCGAGATCGCCGGGGACCTCATTCGCCTGTACTCGGCGCGACAGGCCTCCCCCGGGCACGCCTTCGGTCCGGACACCCCGTGGCAGAACGAGCTGGAGGACGCCTTCCCCTACGTGGAGACGCCCGACCAGCTGGCCGCCATCGACGAGGTCAAGAAGGACATGTCGAAGTCGGTCCCGATGGACCGGCTGATCTGCGGCGACGTGGGGTACGGCAAGACCGAGGTGGCGGTGCGCGCCGCATTCAAGGCGGTGCAGGACGGCAAGCAGGTGGCGCTGCTGGTACCCACCACACTGCTGGTCCAGCAGCACCTGTCGACGTTCACCGAGCGGTACGCGTCCTTCCCCGTCACGGTCAAGCCGATGTCGAGGTTCCAGACCGACGGCGAGGTGGAGCTGACCCGCGAGGGGCTGCGCTCCGGCGAGGTCGACGTGGTCATCGGCACGCACCGACTGCTGTCGCAGGAGACCCGCTTCAAGGACCTGGGCCTGGTCATCATCGACGAGGAACAGCGCTTCGGCGTGGAGCACAAGGAGGCCCTGAAGCGGCTGCGCACCCAGGTGGACGTACTGGCGATGTCGGCCACGCCCATCCCGCGCACCCTGGAGATGGGTCTGACCGGCATCCGCGAGATGACCACCATCCTCACCCCGCCCGAGGAGCGCCACCCGGTGCTCACCTTCGTGGGTCCCTACGAGGACAAGCAGATCACCGCGGCGATCCGGCGCGAGCTGATGCGCGAGGGACAGGTGTTCTTCGTGCACAACCGGGTGTCGTCCATCGACAAGGTGGCGGCGTCCATCAAGCGGCTGGTCCCCGAGGCCCGGGTGGCCTACGCGCACGGTCAGATGAACGAGCAGCAGCTCGAGAAGGTCATGGTCGACTTCTGGGAGAAGAACTTCGACGTACTGGTCTCCACGACCATCGTCGAGTCCGGCCTGGACGTGCCCAACGCCAACACGCTGATCATCGACCGCGCCGACACCTACGGGCTGTCCCAGCTGCACCAGCTGCGGGGCCGGGTGGGCCGGGGCCGTGAGCGCGCCTACGCGTACTTCCTGTACCCGCCGGAGCGCCCGCTCACCGAGACCGCCTACGAGCGGCTGGCCACCGTCGCCCAGCACACCGAGACCGGGGCGGGCATGTACGTGGCCATGAAGGACCTGGAGATCCGGGGCGCGGGCAACATCCTGGGCGCCGAACAGTCCGGGACCATCGCGGGCGTGGGCTTCGACCTGTACGTGCGCATGGTCGGCGAGGCCGTGGCCGAGCTCAAGGGCGACCCGGAGGCCGCCGCCGAGGTCGAGACCAAGGTGGAGCTGCCCATCAACGCGCACATCCCGCACGACTACGTGCCGGGCGAGCGGCTGCGCCTCCAGTCGTACAAGCGCATCGCCAGCGTCACCAGCGAGGAGGACATCCTCGCCGCGTACGAGGAGCTCACCGACCGCTACGGCGCACCGCCGCAGTCGGTGGACAACCTCATGGCGGTGGCGCGGTTCCGGGTGCTGGCCAAGTCCGCGGGCCTGGCCGACGTGGTCATGCAGGGCAACCAGATCCGGTTCTCCCCGGTGGAGCTGCGCGAGTCGCAGGAGCTGCGGCTGCGGCGCATGTACCCCCGGGCGATCCGGAAGGAGGCCACGAAGACGCTGCTCGTGCCGGTCCCCAAGGCGGGGGGGCTGGGCGGCAAGCCGCTGCGCGACCTCGAACTGCTCAAGTGGTGCACCGACCTGGTCAACTCCATCTTCGAACCGGACCGGCGCAGGCCGAACCGGCCCGAACAGGACTAGGGCGTGTTCTGTGGATGCTTTCGCCTTCTGACGGCGAAGCCGCCAGCCCTGCGAGCGGCCGCCGGGCCATCTCTCGTAGGACGATGAGCGACGGTGCCCCTCCTGTGCTCTGCTACGCAAGTTCCGCAGCTCGCACAGCGGGGGCCGCCCCGGGTTGGGCTGGGCGCGGCCCTGGCCGCGCCCCCGCACCGCTCCCGCGTGTTCACGCCCCGCCGTCCTCCAGCACAGCGCCCAGGGCCGCGCGGAGGAGCTCGTCGGCACGGACACGCCCCTCCAGGCGGGGACTGACCAGCGGGGCCTCCAACACGCACAGCTCACGCAGCCGGGGGCGGAGCGAGTCCGCCTCCTTCCCGAGCGCCGCGATCACCTCCGGCAGGCCGCCCAGCCCCCGATCCCAGTCCCCCAGGGACGCGCCCCCGCACATCATGTGCGCGGCGACCGCGTGCAGCGGGCCACTCTCCCCTGTGACCCGGACCAGCGCGAGGGCGCGCTCCCGCTCGTCCCACAGCTCCGGGGCGGGCTCCGCGAACAGCTCCATGACCTCGGCCGACCGGGCGACCTCACGACCCAGTCGGCGGACCAGCGAGCACACGGCGCGGTCAGTCCACCCGAATCGGCGCAGCGCCCAGGCGCAGACGGTCAACGGCGTCGCCGTCTCTCCCACCGCCCGGAACAGGTACTCCGCGGCGTCGACGGCCTGAGAGGACACGTGCCAGTTCCGCGCCACGAACTGTTCGGCCTGCTCACGCTGGTCCGCGACGACCGCCCTTGCCACAACACCACGGCGTCGGGCGTAGTCCACGCCGAACGACCGGTCCCACGGCTTGGCCCGGGCCAGGAGCCCGTCCAGCGGCCCCTCATCCGCGCCGACGGCCACCACCGCCACCGCCGCGCGCAGGCGGTCCCGGGGCTCCAGCCCGAGGTCGGACGCCCGGCGGTACAGCACGGGGAGTGCGGCCATGGCTCTGGGCCCCAGGGCGACGACGGCGTCCATGGGTGCGCTGGAGTGTTCCAGCGCGCCGACGAGCGCCTCCAGCGCCCGCTCCGTCGCTTCGGGCCCCCAGCCCGCCAGGAGCTCGACCGGCATCTCCTCGATCGTGGAGTTGGATTCCGTGGCGGCCACCCGCGCGTAGTACTCGGGAAGTGCGTCGTTCAGCGCTTCGACGAGTTCCGGGTCCGGGGGTACCTCCTCGGAATGCAGCTTGTACACGGGCGGGTAGAGGGAGCACTGCCGTCGGCGCAGCTGGCCCAGCAGGGCCTCCCTCCCACGCGGGTCTCCCAGCCGGACCAGGAGCCGCACCGCCTCCCCGCCATCCACCCGGTCGCCCGGGAGTTCGGAATCCAGTACGGCCGGAGTCGCCAGTGCGGCCGCCGGCTCCCGCGCGGACGTCGCGACCCGGGGCATCTCGCAGAGGGCGCTGAGCGCGTCACCGCGCAACTGCGGGTCTGCGAGCGCCGCGGTGAAGACCGGCACCAGGGTCTGCCGCGCCGACCGGACCCACTCGCACATGGTTCTCGCGGCGTGCAGGGCGGCCCAGCCTTCGACCCGGAGCCGTGCCAGTAGCTCGTCGACGCACGTCGGGTCGGCCACCGCGCGTTCGAGCTCCGGACGGGAGTCGCGGCCGAAGCCCCCCGTATCCGGGACCGGAGCCGACGCCGTCTCCCACGCCCGCCGCGACCAGCACCACACGATCACCCGGGTGGCCTCGGAGGTCCAGGGCCGACCGGACCTCGCGAGCGCGCGGGCGGCCGCGAACCGCACCTCGTCCGTGTGCTCCGGGCCGAGGAGGTCGTCCGTGAGACGCCCCGGGTCCACCCGGGCCAGGGCTGTGAGCGCCTCGGCCCCCAGTACCCCGCCGCAGTCGATGAGGTCGAGCAGCACGGCGGCCCGACGGTCGGCGTCACCGCCGGTCAGGAGCGGCAGGAACCGCACCACCTCACGCCGCACGCCGAAGCCCTGGCCGTCGAGATCGGCGAGCAGGAGCGGTTCGACCTCGGCCAACCCGGCCCGGAGCTCGGGCCACGCGTCCAGATCGCCGCGCACGGCGACCACTCGGAACATCCTGATCACGAGTGCACGGCGCGCCCCCCGCAGGAGCGGGTACAGGGCGATCAACCGTGGGAGCAGATGCACCGCGACCGCGGGTCGGCGGTAGTCGCCCTCGAAGAGCAGGTCCTCGAGGTCCTCCGCCGCCTCCTCCACCACGTCGTCCTCCCCCTCCGCCAGGGCCGCGAGCAGTTCGGGTACGTCCTCGGCGTCGGGGCAGTCCAGATCCGCCCAGTCCACCTCGGGAACGCCCGCGGGGGCGGGAGGGACCGGAGGTCGCGGGGAAGCGGGGGGCTCGGGCGGCTGTGCGTCAGTGGCGGTCACAAGGGTGTCCTGATCGTGTGCTGCGGCGTACCCCGGAAGGGCACCGGGGGCCGGAGGGCCCGGCCCGGTCACACTACGATCCCCGCTCGGGCCGACGGGTTCACCGCTGCGTGGGCTCGACGTCCTCGGGAGCGGCCTCGTAGGTGATGCCGTACATCTCCTCCTCCGACTCCTCGTCCGCGCGCCTCCGGCGCCACCAGCCGCCCTCGGCACGGCGGTCCGCCCTGCGCTGCGCCCGCAACTCCCGCCGGGCCTCCCTGCGCGCCACCCTCTCGACGGCGCGGTCCCGCTTACGGGCACCGCGCACCCGGCGCAGCACCTCACGGCGCTCGGCGATGGTCGGTTCCGGTTCCGTCTCCGCCTCGCGGTCCTCCTCGCGGGGCCGCAGGGCCGTGACCGTGGCCAACCCCTCACCCACCGGAACGTCGGCGGGCAGCTCCACCACCGGCGCCGCGGTCTCGGGGGGCGGCTCGGCCGCCTCCGCCCGCTCCGCCTCGACCCTGCGGGTCTGCTTGCGCGCGTACCAGGCGTTGGCGACCCAGGCCGCCACGGCCGCCGCCACCCCCACCTCCAGGGCGGCCACCACGCCCACCTGCCACGCGGAGGGGCCCACCTCGCTGAGGCGCGCCGCCCCCAGCGACCCGCCCGCGAGCCCGGCCAGGGCCGCGAACAGCATCCCCGTCGTCACACCGCACACGAACCCCCACAGCGGGGCCGCCTCGCTCACCACGTCGGGAGCGCTGCGCTGGGTCAGCACCCCGCCGATCGCCCCCGCCACGAACGGCACCGCCAGGGCCGCCAACGAGAGCACCGGAGCCGCACCGTTGGCTGGCAGCGCGGCCAGCATGGGCAGGGCCGGAACCGCGCCCAACGACACCTCCGTCGGGGCCACCACCGTCGACGTCCCCACCGCGAACCCCGGGCCCAACGCGTAACAGACCGCGAACACCACCGCGTTGGGCAGGTACGCCAACTGCACGATCAACAGGAGCGAACCGCCGACCAACCCGGGACCGAGCGCGCCGGTCATCTCCACCGCCTCCGGCAGGTTCACCGCCAGCGCCGCCAGGAACAACACCAGCCCCCCGGCCAGCAGGGTCGCCGTGGACGCGACCATCCCCACCAGCAGCGAACGCGACCGCGCGGGCATCAGGTCGAGCAGATCCCCCGCCGCCACGCCCTTGTCCCGCATGAGCTGGCGCAGCACCCCCAGGCCGCCCGCGACGAACGCGATCACGAACCCCATGAGGAGCGCACGCGGCATACTCGGCACCGCCTCCTCGGTTCGGGCCAGCAACGCGAGCGTGCCCGCGATCGCCGCATAGGGACCCGCCACGGCCAGCGCGGCCCGGTGCACGTGCCGCAGCCGCTCGATCACGCAACAGCGCGCCAACCAGCGGCCGAACCGGTACAGCAGTAACCCCGGCAGCAGGACCAGGCCCAGCGGCAACAGGCTGATCTGCCCCTCCGCGATGGAGAAGGAGACGTGGTGGCCGACCAGCCAGGCCAGCACGGCCCCGCGCAACAGGTCGACGATGTCCTCGCCGAACGTGTCGTGCGGCGCCGCCACCCACCCGGCCATGGTCAGGGTCACGATGACCGCCAGGCCGATACCGGCGGCCGACGCCGCCGCCACACCCCCCGTGGAGTAGATCGGACGGCCCACCTCCGAAGCGGCCGCGGGCACACCCCCGGAGGCCCCGTCGGAGGTACTCGTGGACCGCTTCGACTGTCGGCCTCGGTCGGGGGGAGATCCTGGCGTACTCACCCGACTTATGCTGCCAGGGACCGGAATGCTCCGGGGTATCCGGGCCGCGCGTGTCGTGTGCGCGTCACCACGCGGGAACGCCCCGCAAACGCGATACGTCGTAAGATGAGACCCCCGCCCCCGCATGAAGGACACCCCATGGCAGAGCCCGAACACGACCGCAGCTACCGGCTCTCCGACGACGAACGCGACGAGGCGCTGGCGAAACTGCGCGTGGCCTTCGAGGAGGGGCGGCTCGACACCGACGAGCACGAACAGCGCTCCGAGGCCGCGCTCCGGGCCGTGAACTCCGCCGAACTCGTCCCGCTCTTCGACGACCTCCCCCCGCGACTGGCTCCGGGGACCGTCGCCGTTCCCGAACCAGGTGCCGACTCCTCTCCGACCGTCGCCGCCGGGAAGAACGCGGAGGTGTCCGAGGACGACGAGAAGGACAAGGGCGTGAACGTCGGCGGGCTCCTCGGCTGGGGCGGCTTCCTCCTGCTGGTGTGGGGCACCCCGTCGTTCATGAGTGGCAACGTCTACGCCATCACGGTCTTCCTCGGGTTCTTCTGCCTCATGGTGCTCGGCCCGCTGGCCGGACAGCTCCTCGCCCAACGCAGACGGCGGAACCGGCGCGGGGAGATCGAGGGCGGTTGACCGCCCCCCGGCCCGCCCCGGACTCGAAACGGCTCCGCCCCACCGACCGGATCACCGGCGGCGGGGCGGAGCCGTACGGAACGAGCGCCCTGCGGGGCACGCCTCCTAGAAGAGGTCGCGCACCAGCTGAGCCGTCTCGCTCGGGGTCTTGCCGACCTTGACGCCAACGGCCTCGAGGGCCTCCTTCTTGGCGGCGGCCGTGCCGGAGGAACCGGAGACGATGGCGCCGGCGTGGCCCATGGTCTTGCCCTCCGGGGCGGTGAAGCCCGCGACGTAGCCGACGACCGGCTTGGTCACGTTCTCCTTGATGAAGTCGGCCGCGCGCTCCTCGGCGTCGCCACCGATCTCACCGATCATCACGATGACGTCGGTGTCCGGGTCGGCCTCGAAGGCCGCCAGGGCGTCGATGTGCGTGGTGCCGATGATCGGGTCGCCACCGATGCCGACGGCGGACGAGAAGCCGATGTCGCGCAGCTCGTACATCATCTGGTAGGTGAGCGTGCCCGACTTCGAGACCAGGCCGATACGGCCCGGCTTGGCGATGTCGGCCGGGATGATGCCGGCGTTGGACTGGCCCGGGGTGATGAGGCCGGGGCAGTTCGGGCCGACGATACGGGTCTTGTTGCCCTTGGAACCGGCATAGGCCCAGAAGGCGGCGGTGTCGTGGACCGGGATGCCCTCGGTGATCACGACGGCCAGACCGATCTCGGCGTCGATCGCCTCGACGACGGCGTCCTTGGAGAACTTCGGCGGAACGAAGATCACGGTGACGTCGGCGCCGGTGGCGGCCATGCCCTCGGCGACGGAGCCGAAGACCGGCACCTCGGTGCCGTCGAAGTCGACGCTCTGCCCGGCCTTGCGCGGGTTCACGCCACCAACGATGTTGGTGCCGGACGCGAGCATACGGCGGGTGTGCTTGGTGCCCTCAGAGCCGGTCATGCCCTGGACGAGCACCTTGCTGTCCTTGTTCAGGAAGATAGCCATGGTGTGTTGTCCCCTACTTCGCCGCGAGCTCGGCGGCCTGAGCGGCGGCGCCGTCCATCGTGTCGACCCGACGCACGGCCGGGTGGGCGCGCTCGTCGAGGATCTGGCGGCCCAGTTCGGCGTTGTTGCCGTCCAGGCGCACGACCAGCGGCTTGCTGACGTCGTCGCCGCGCTGCTCCAGGAGCTCCAGCGCCTGCACGATGCCGTTCGCGACGGCGTCGCAGGCGGTGATGCCGCCGAAGACGTTGACGAAGACGCTCTTGACGGCGGGGTCGCCCAGGATGATCTCCAGGCCGTTCGCCATCACCTCGGCGGAGGCGCCGCCACCGATGTCGAGGAAGTTGGCGGGCTTGACGCCGCCGTGGTTCTCACCCGCGTAGGCGACCACGTCGAGGGTCGACATGACCAGACCGGCACCGTTACCGATGATGCCGACCTCGCCCTCGAGCTTGACGTAGTTGAGGCCCTTGGCCTTGGCGGCGACCTCCAACGGGTCACCCTCCTCGGCGAAGGTGAGGCTGTCCAGGTCCTGGCGGAACTCGGCGTTCTCGTCCAGGGTCACCTTGCCGTCGAGGGCGACGACCCGGCCGTCCTTGGTCAGGATGAGCGGGTTCACCTCCACGAGGGTGGCGTCCTTGCCGACGAAGGCGTCCCACAGCTTGGAGACGATCTCCGTGGCACCCGCGGCGGCGGCCTCGGGCAGGTTGCCCGCCTTGACGATCTGCGCGGCGACGTCGGCCGGGGCGCCCTTCAGGGCGTCGATCGAGATCTTGGCGACGGCGTCGGGGTTGGTCTCCGCGACCTCCTCGATCTCCATGCCGCCCTCTTTGGAGCAGATGGAGAGGAAGTTGCGGTTGGCGCGGTCGAGCAGGAAGGAGAAGTAGTACTCCTCGGCGATGTCACTCGCCTCCTCGACCAGGACACGGTGGACCGTGTGGCCCTTGATGTCCATGCCGAGGATCTGCTCGGCCTTGGCCTCGGCGTCCTCGGGGCCCTCGGCCACCTTGACGCCGCCAGCCTTACCGCGACCGCCGGTCTTGACCTGGGCCTTCACGACGACGCGGGGCTTGCCCGCGGCGGCGAACTCATCGGCGATGGCACGCGCCTCAGCGACCGTGCTCGCCACCTTCCCCTGGGGTACGGGAACCCCGTACTCTGCGAAGAGTTGCTTCGCCTGGTATTCGAACAGGTCCACGAGGGTCCGTCCTTGTAACTCGCTGGCTCAAGTGTGTACCGGGGTGGCGTGTCCGGATCGGCGGTGACCCACTGAAGGGGTGTCACACGACGCAAACCCCCGCGGAGGGGGTGAGGCCTACAGAGATCGGGATCGCCGCGGCGTTGCCACCCGCGACATGCGCAAAGCTTAGTCGCCCGATGTCCGGCCACCGGACACCAGGGTCCGGTACATCCCATGGCCTTGGGCACAAACGCCGCTCACGCGGCGCTGCGACGCCCCCCACATGGGAACATATGTGACCAGAGACACCGCTGATAACACCGATCCGGGGCCGATTCGCCCCCATCGGACTTCGCCCGAAGTGCGACGAAGGTCACGGGGCCTCAGGCGGCGTGAACGGGGTGGATGTTCTCGCGTACCCAGTCCGCGATCTCGGAGGTCGGCGCGCCCGGTGTGAAGATCCGGGCGACCCCCATCGCCTCCAGCTCCTCGATGTCGGAGTCGGGGATGATGCCCCCGCCGAACACCCGGATGTCGGTGGCGTCGTTCTCCCGCAGCAGCTCCATGACCCGGCCGAACATCGTCATATGCGCGCCCGAGAGCACCGACAGGCCGATGGCGTCGGCGTCCTCCTGGAGCGCGGCGGCCACGATCATCTCCGGGGTCTGGCGCAGACCGGTGTAGATGACCTCGACCCCGGCGTCCCTCAGGACCCGGGCGACGATCTTGACCCCCCGGTCGTGCCCGTCCAGTCCCGGCTTCGCGACAACGACGCGCGCGGCGGCCTCGGCCATGGCGTACCCCTCACTACGTTCCCCTCAGCCGCCCCTTGTGAGGGCCCTCCCGAGGGGGAGATGAACAGCTCGTGTGAAGAGTAACCCAGGTCACTCACGGGTGCGGGGCACGGGGGCGGGTATCTTCCGACCATGGACGACCGATTCGAGCAGACCAGCACCGAGGACCTGCGGGAACGCGCCCTGGAACTGGCACGCGAGCGCTGGGACGTGGGCTTCCTCTGGCGTCTTCTGCGCCTGCTTCCGGCCGCCGAGGCGGCGGCGGGCAACCGGGACGCGAGCGAGGCCAGCGTCGCCCAGGTCTCGGGGTTCCTCTACGAGGCCTTCTCGGCCGAACACGACCCCCGGGTGCACGAGGCGCTGCGCCCCGTCTACGTCGACTACCTCACCGAACACGGCGAGAACTGACCCGCGTAGGTGTCCGAAAACCGCCAGCGTGCGCCGCCGGACTCGGCGAACATGGTGGATGTGATGGACGACGAACAGCGCTACAGAGCGGTACGGAGCAGGGACTCCCGTTTCGACGGGGTCTTCTACACCGCGGTGCGCACGACCGGTATCTACTGCCGACCGAGCTGCCCGGCGGTCACCCCTCGCCGGGAGAACGTCCGCTTCTACCGCACGGCCGCCGCCGCACAGGAGTCGGGCTTTCGCGCCTGCAAGCGGTGCCGTCCGGACACCGTGCCCGGCTCCCCCGAGTGGAACGTACGGGCCGACGTCGTGGGCCGGGCGATCCGGCTGATCCACGACGGCGCCGTGGACCGGGGCGGGGTGGGTTCCCTGGCGGAGACCCTCGGGTACAGCGACCGCCAGCTCAACCGACTGCTCACCCAGGAGGTCGGCGCGGGACCGCTGGCCCTGGCCCGGGCGGAGCGCACCCACACCGCCCGCGTCCTGGTGGAGACCACGGACATGCCCATGGCGGACGTCGCCTTCGCTTCCGGTTTCTCCAGCGTGCGGCAGTTCAACGAGACCATACGCGCGGTCTTCGACCGCTCCCCCACCGAGATGCGGGCGGCCCGCCGCAGGACGACGGCACCGCCCACCAGCGGCATCGTGCTGCGACTTCCCTACCGGGGCGCCATCGACCTCGCCGGGATGCTCTCCTTCCTCGGTGACCGCGCGGTCCCGGGGGTGGAGGAGTACTCCGACGACACCTACCGGCGCACACTCCGCCTGCCCCACGGCCCCGGGGTGGTCGCGCTCTCCGCGGGCTCCGACCACGTCCTGTGCCGACTGTGGCTGACCGACCCGAGCGACCTGACCAGCGCCGTGCGCCGCTGCCGGAGCCTGCTGGACCTGGACGCCGACCCCGACGCGGTCGCGGAGGCGCTGGGGCCCGACCCGGTGCTCGGCCCGGTCCTGCGCCGACGCCCCGGGGTCCGCGCGCCGGGTCACGTGGACCCCGCCGAACTGGCGGTCCGCGCGGTCCTCGGCCAGCAGGTCTCGGTCCGGGCCGCGCGTACCCTGGCAGGACGGCTGGTGTCCCGCCACGGGGAGCCGTTGGGCGCCGGGCTCGACGGACTGTTCCCCGGACTCACCCACACGTTCGCCTCCCCGGAGGCCCTGACCGATGCCGACCCGGCGGGGATGTCCATCCCCGTGTCCCGGGGCCGGGCCCTCACCCGCGTGGCGGGGGCGATCGCCTCCGGACGCGTCGACCTGGGCCCGGGCTGCGATCGGGACGAGGCGGAACACCGGCTGTTGGAGCTGCCCGGGATCGGCCCGTGGACCGCCGGCTACGTCCGGATGCGCGGGCTGGGCGACCCGGACGTCTTCCTGGAGACGGACCTCGGGGTGCGGCAGGCCCTGGAACGAAAGGGCTCGGCCCCGACGAAGGCCTGGAGCCCGTGGCGTTCGTACGCGACCCACCTCCTGTGGGCGTCGCTGGGACTACCTGAGGAAGAAGGATCAGGATGAACACCCAAGAAGCACTTCCCATGGACCTGGAACCGGTCGGCCCGGCACGCGAGGCAGCGGTGACGTTCCGGACCCCCCTCCCCGGCCCGACCCGCCACACCACGATGGACTCGCCCCTGGGCGAACTGACCCTGTACGGCGACGGCGAGGCCCTGGGCGGACTGCTGACCCCGCCCAAGGACGGGGTCCGACGGGTCGTCCCGTCCGACTGGGTGCGGGACGATGCCTCGTTCACGGAGGCCAAGAAACAGCTGGCCGCGTACTTCGACGGGCGGCTCCGGCAGTTCGACCTGCCCCTCGCTCCCGCCGGTACGCCCTGGCAGCTCCAGGTGTGGCAGGCGCTGACCACGATCCCCTACGGGGAAACGTCCAGCTACGGCCAGCTCGCCGAGGAGATCGGCAGGCCCACCGCGTCCCGCGCCGTGGGCATGGCCAACGGGCGGAACCCGATCAGCGTCATCGTGCCCTGTCACCGCGTCATCGGCGCCAACGGGAGCCTGACGGGGTACGCGGGCGGCCTGGAACGCAAGAAGCACCTGCTGGCACTGGAGCGATCCGGGCGGTAGAAAACCAACCGAATGAGGGGTGTCATCGGAGAAAGTTTCCGGTTACACCCCTTGTCCGTGCCCTAGGGCCTGGTTACTCTGCGGTAGCCACACTCTGATCCTGTGGTGTCACTCCCCGTTCGCTCGACTCCCCTGGAGAAGCGTTGACACTACCCACCCCCCGATACCTCCCCCTGGGTGCCATCGCGCTGACCGCCTCGGTCGCACTGGTCGTCACTGCCGCACCCGCCACCGCACAGACCACCACCGCGCCGCTCAGCACGGCCGACAACGTCGAGATCCTCCTCGAAGCCGAGGTGGCCGACACACTCGGATCGTCCGAGCGGTCCCTGACGGACTCCGTCATCGAGGACGTCCTGTCCGAGCGCTCCACGGAACTCTCCACCCTCGCCGCCCAGGACCGGGACGTGCGGGTCGACATCCGTGAGGCCGACCACGACTCCGCCTTCGGCGTCGCCATCGTCACCGCCCCGGAGGTCGAGGGCGAGGAACCCTACGCCTGGCTGTTCGCCGCCGAACAGGACGGCAACGGCTGGGACGTCGGCCTGGAAGGCACAGAGGAGTTCTCCCAGCTCCTCGCCGGATCGGGGCTGATGGACACCGAGCAGCGCGAGACCGTCGCGGCCTCCACCGACCCCGACCAGCTCTCCCCCATGGCCTACACCGGCGTGGGCCTACCGTTCTCCATCGGCACCTCCATGATCATGACCGGCGGCCCGCACGGGTTCAGCGGCGGTCCCCCGTACAGCTCCGTGGACTTCGCCGGAGGCAACGGTCAGGCCCGAGCCGCCAGGGGCGGATACGCCTACTCCCTGTGCACCGGCTGGACCCGGGTCATCCACGACAACGGGTACTCGACCGACTACTACCACCTGGAGGACTACCAGTGGCTTCCCGGTAACAACGTCGGCACCGGCCACTACCTGGGAACCCAGGGCAACAGCCTCTGCGCGGGCGGCTCCACCACCGGGGCGCACATCCACTTCGCGCTGCGCGGGTACACCGACCCCAACGCGGCTGGCTGGTACGTGGCGCTGAACGGCAGGACCCTCGGCGGCTGGACCTTCGTGGAAGGCGCCAACTACGGCGGCTACGCCTACAGGAACGGCGTGGGCAACGTCTACCCGGGCGGGTCCATGTACAACTACGGCTTCTAGGACCGAAGCGCCCGGCCGAACAGCCGGGCGCTTCACCCTGCTGTGAGCTGGGGGCCGCTTTCCCCCTCAACCCCCAGGGGTTCGGCACCCCAGCCATGTGCGGTAGTAAGCCGCACGGCGCAAACCCCCTGAACCACAGCGGGATACAGCCGAAGGCGAGGTTTCCCCTTCACCCCCAGGGGTTTTGAACCTCAGTCATGTGCGGTAGTAAGCGGCACGGCGCAAACCCCCTGAGCCATAGCGGGGTACAAACGTGCACGTGAGTGCTGGGTTCAGGAGAGCGGGTTGGCCGTAGAGCGGCAAGCGGTGCCCGGACGGCGGGGGTTTTTACCAGGGCTGGGGACACGCATCTCTCGAACACATCGGTTGTCCTGGGGGGTGGCCCGGTGCCGTGCTTGGCCCTTTCCCGCCAGTCGTGTCACACGAGAGCGCGTCCGCCAAGTGCGGTCCGGGCAGAGCACCATCCACACACCCCGCCCTGACCAGAGTGCTCAGCACACAAGGGGTACGCAGTAAGCCGCACAGAACCTACAGGCCCAAAGGGATAAACGGGTTGGCCGTAGAACCCTCGCGCTACAGCAACCACAGGCCCTGTACCCACAGCTCACCTCAACCACAGACCCCAGAACACACCCACCCCACACCCACCCACCATTCACAAACGCACAAACCCCAACAAAAAAGAGAGGAAAGAGAAAGAACCCACCCAACGGCGGACACTTCCCCTTCCCTCT